>JAJHPN010000350.1 GCA_020890855.1 Candidatus Contendibacter sp.
CAGATTGGCGGGCGTATCGTCCACAACCATGATTTCGCTAGCCGCTTCGCACCGCATCTTGGGAAACCTTATAGTGTCAACATCACGATAGATTCGCCGATGAGCCGCCTCGCCTTCAAACAAGTCTAACCACTGCTCATAACGTAATTCCCGAACCTGGCCCAGAACCCACACGCCGAGAACTGGTTGGCGAGTTCCGTGGTGCGCCGTAGATCCAGGTGCAGTACGGCGTGTTGAGGTTGGCGCAGGAGGAGTTCGGGATCAATGGCGTTCTGGGACTCCGCTGCTTTTCCTGTTGTTTCATCGGCATACGGGAACGCGAAGCGCGGCGTTTCCGGCTCCCACTGCACCTGGAGCGACAACGGCTTGTCCTTGGCCCGCTGCCCGAACAGGTTCTGTAAATCCTGAAGCAACTCGCGCAGGTTGAAATTCTCGGGATGTCAGTCTGGTTGAGCGCGGGCCGACGCCAACCAGGCGGCGGCGAAGGCCTCTGCCGGCAGGGGCCGATCGAACAAATAGCCCTGGGCCAGGTCGCAGCCCTGCTCGATCAGCAGGCGACGCTGCTCCTCGGTCTCCACCCCCTCGGCGACCACCGCCAGCGCCAGGTGATGACCAAGAGCGACGATGGTGGCGGCGATGGCGCGGTCGGCGGGGTCGGTCACTAGCTCGCGCACGAAACTCTGGTCGATCTTCAGCGCGTCGAGCGGCAGGTGTTTAAGGTAGCTCAGGCAGGAGTAGCCGGTGCCAAAATCGTCCAGGGCCAGCCCGACCCCGAGCTGTTCCAGTTGCGCCAGGTTCGCGGCGGTCTCCGCGCCGGTTTCCAGTAGCGCAGATTCGGTCAGTTCCAGCTCCAGCGCCTGGGCCGGCAAGCTGTGGGCTTCCAGCAGTCCGTGCAGATGGTCGGCCAGCCCCGGTTGGCGGAAATGACGGGCGGCCAGGTTGATCGCCACGGTGAGCGGTGGTCTGCCCTGGCGCCGCCAGGCGGCCAATTGCCGGCAGACTTCGCCCAGCATCCAGTCGCCAAGGGCGACGATCAAATCGCTGGCTTCCGCCACCGGGATGAACTGCCCCGGCGGGATCAGGCCGCGGGCGGGGTGTTGCCAGCGTACCAGGGCCTCGGCCCCGACCAGGGTGCCGTCGATCAAGCGCACCTTGGGCTGGTAATGGGCGCACAATTGCCCGGCGGCGATGGCCTGGCGCAACTCCGTTTCCAGCACCAGCCGCTCGACGGCGGCCACGTTCATCGCCCGGTCGTAGAACATCTGGGTGTTGCGCCCTGCGTGCTTGGCCCGGTACAGGGCCGCATCGGCGTTTTTGAGCAGCTCGGCGAAGTCGGCGCCGTCGTGTGGGTACAGGGCGATGCCGACCGAGGCGGTCGCGCTCAGGGCGTGGCCGGCCACGGCGAACGGCGGGCGCAAAGCGGCCAGCACCTTATTCGCCACCCGCAGCGCGCCCTCCTGGTCGGCCTCCGGTAGTAGCAGTACGAATTCGTCGCCGCCCAACCGGCACACCATATCTTCCACTCGGACCAGCGCCTGGAGTCGGGCCGCTACCTGCGTCAGCAGGACATCGCCCGCGCTATGACCGAGCGCGTCGTTGACTTCCTTGAACCGATCCAGATCGAGAAACAGCACCGCCAGGCTGATGCGCCGCCGCGCCGCCAAGGCCAGAGCCAGTTCCGCCTGCTGCATCAGCAACGCCCGGTTGGGCAGATCGGTCAGGGCGTCATAGTAGGCCAGCCGCTCGATGTGCTGCTCAGCGGCCTTCTGCATGGTGATATCGGTGGCGATGCCGACGTAGTGGAGGATTCGACCAGTCGCGTCGCGCACCGCGCCCAGGCTGCCCAGCGCGGCGCGGCGCTCGCCGTCCTGACGCCGCGCCCAGAACTCGCCCTGCCACACGCCCGTGCGTGCGACCGTCCGCAGCATGTCCTGGAAAAAGACTTCTGGTTGGCGGTCGGCCCACAGCAAGCGCGGGCTTCGCCCCCGCACCTCGGCTTCGAGATAGCCAGTGAGCGTGGTGAAGGCCGGATTGACGGCGATGATTTTCCCATCGGCGTCGGTTACGAAAATGGCCTCCCGGGCCGCCTCGAACACCGCTGCAGCCAGCCGCTGGCGCGCTTCTGTGTGCCAGCGGTCGGTGATGTCGCGAAAATTGAAGACCAGCGCTTCCACGCTCGGCTCGGCGATCAGATTGCTGATGGTGCTTTCCAGCCAGCGCCAGGAGCCGTCCTTATGCCGAAAGCGATACTGGGTTACCACCACCCGTCCTGGCTGGCCCTGGAGATCGCTCAACAGGGATAGCAGGGACGGCAAATCTTCGGGATGCGTCGAGTGGTCGAAATCGAGGGCCATGGCCTCTTCGGGCGTATAGCCCAGAAGGTGTTCGACCGCAGGGCTGGCGTAGCGGAGGGTTTCATTGAACAGCACGATACCATCGGGGGCATGCTCGATCATCGCGCGGAAACGTCGTTCGCGGGCGCTCAGGGCCGCTTCCGCCTCTCGGCGCACGGTAATGTCCTGCATGGTGCCCAGCATGCGTGTCGCCATCCTGCGCTCGTCCAGCAGGAACGCGCCGTGGTCGGCGATCCGGCGATATGCGCCGTCGCCGCAGGCAAAGCGATACTCGACCTCGTAGGGAGCGCCGGTCTCCATGGCCTGGCGCAACCGGTTGAGTGTATCCGGCCGATCCTCGGGGTGAATGCGCTCCGCCCAGGCTTCGATATCGACAGGGGCGAACGCTTCGGCGTCCTGACCGGTGAGGGCCGCAAGGGCGCCCGCCCACTGGATCCGCCCGGTCTGGCAGTCGTAGTCGTAGATCATCTGGCCGGTCATCAGAGCGACGATGCGGTACCGTTCCTCGCTGGTTTGCAGCTCGGCGGTGCGCGCCGCCACCAGCTTCTCCGCCCCCTGCCGCTGAGCAATGAGCGCGAACAGGTACAGGGCCGTTAGCAGGGTCAGCAATCCGCCGGTGGCGGGAACCCAGCGGTAGGTGAGATCGTGGTGGCGGGCCACGAACGCCGCACTCGGCGTGACCTCGATGCGCCAGACGCGATCCGCCAAGTCAAAATCCTGGTGGAAATGCCCGTTTGCCGCCGCTGCAGTCTGAAAATTGGTCGAGGAGGGATGATCGTACAACCAGCGTTGCTCGCGGTCGGCGGTCAGATCCAGCAGGCGGAACAGCAACTGCCCCGGTTCGCTTGCTCGAAGCGCGTCACTCACCACATCGCCGACGCGGATCACGCCCAGTACAAAGCCACGCAACTGCGCTCGGCGTTCCTCCACCTCCGGTTTCGCCACCGGGCCATCGTAGACCGGAGCAAACATCAGGATGGAAAAGCGCTGAATGGAGGTCGGCTCCTGCACCAGGACGTAACGGCCAGTAGCGGCCAGTTGGCCGTGGTCGCGGGCTTGCTCCAGCGCCGCGCCCCGCGCGGGGTGCGCTGGACCGGGAGCGAAGCCCAGAGCGACGGCGTTGCCAGCACGGGGTTCCAGGTAGTAGACCGGAAAATATTCGGCGCGGTCGGCGGCAGGCGTCAGCCGGCCTTCGGCGTCGGGCTCGGTGAACAGGAAGCCCTCCAACCCGTCCTGGCGCGCTGCGGCCTCGTAAACGGATCGTTGGTCGCGCGGCACACGCGGCAACCACTCCAGCGCCCGGAAGGGGTGTTGTTCCAGAATGGGGGTCACGAAGTCGTGAAATTGTTGCCGGCTGACGGTTCCGACGCCTTCGAAAAAGCGCCGGACGGCATTGAGAGCCTCCAGGCTGCTCTGAATCGTCGTGATGACCCGCTCCGTCTGTTCTGCAGCGGCGCTGTGAAAATCGCGGGTCAAATTGTGCTGACTGCGCTGGCGCCACTCCACGAACAGACCATAGGTCAAGGACAGACCGATCAAAAGCACCAGGGCGGCGGCGCCCCAAGCGGTTCCGCTCCACTCCGTGGCGGCAGCGCGTTCGGACCGGGTCCGGAGATACGCTCCACCCAGCAGCAGCGCCAGGGCCATCAGCCCCAGCGTTGCCACCAGGGTCTGGCCGGTGCGGCGCGCCGTGGTGGAAATGTCCTGCCGGATCGGGGTTCGGAGCAGCCCGGCCGGTTGACCGGTCCAGTCCGGGAGCAGTTCATACACCAATAACGCCCCCGCCGGTCCTGGTCGCAGCACAGGTTCACCGACTTGCAGGGTGGTCAGATAATCGCGTTCCTCCGGCGCCAGGCGGGGATCCGTCGCTGACCATAGATCGAACGCCACCTGGGTTTGCCTGACCAGTGCCTGCAACAATGCCTTATCCAGAAACCGGCCAAAAACCAGCAGGCCGCGCGCCGGCCCCGTCCCCTGGGTGGTCAGGATGGGGCGGGCCGCCAGCAGTAGCAGGCCGTGCTCGGTCAACAGCAGGCCGGTGTGCGCTTGTTCCTGTTCCAGCCCCGGCTGAAGGGCGGTCCAGATCGCCGGCGACTCGCCCGCGAACGCCGCCGGGAGCACGGTTTTGCCCAGGTTGGAGTCGTAGCCGCCGCTGTACAGAAGCTGCCCGTCGCGGTTGAAGATCAAACAGAGATTCAGGCGCGAATTCTTTTCCAGCACCTGCCAGTCGCCCAGATTGGACTGGATGAAGGCCGGATTGCGGTTGTCGGCGAAAGCGTAGGCGTCGTCCCATACGGCCCAATCGCTCGACACGCTGTCCAGTTGCCGCAGTTCGCTCTGAATGGCTGCTCGCGCCCGACCGCTGTCCTCCAGGGCCTGGGTGCGCTCCAGGGCCACGAAGGCGGGCTGGACAATCCGGTGATCCACGCCCCAGATAACCAGCAGCACGGCGGTAAAACCGGCGAGGGCGGTCAGGATGGCGCGGAGGCTGGCGCTCATGACGGAAATCCCTAAAGTTTGTTCACCACCTTCTCCATTCCGTTCCTGCCCGACGTTGATGTAAAGCGGGGTTATCGCAATGCGTTAATGGCCGAGCAGGGCCTTGATGTCCACCCGTTCCGCCCCGGCGTTGAGCAGATTCGTGGCGTCAGTATGGCGCAATGGGCTGATCTTTCAGCCAAAAGCCGAATACCCCGTCAAACGCTGCTAAATCAACGGCTTTTCTGAAACGATCATCCCGTCTTCATCAGCATAGAGATAGTAGCCGGGCCGGAAAGTAATCCCGGCAAAGCACACCGGAATATCACGCTCGCCGCTATTGCGCTTGACGCTCTTGAGCGGATGCGTCGCCAGCGCCTTGACGCCAATGCTCAATTCACTGATGGCAGCGGAGTCGCGGATACAGCCATTCACCACCACCCCGGCCCAGTCATTATCCTCAGCCAGTTCGCCCAATTGATCGCCCAGCAGGGCGCAACGGGTCGAACCGCCGCCATCGACCACCAGCACCCGGTTCTCGCCCGGTTCCTCCAACACCTTGCGCACCAACGTGTTGTCCTCGAAAACCTTGAGGGTGACGATGGCGCCGGAAAACATCATCTCGCCGCCGTAGTCGTTAAAAACCGGCTCGGCAATCTGCAACCGGTCCGAAAACTCGTTGCACAGGTCAAAATGCTCATCGCACAAATCAGTCGTTTTGAAATCCATGAGAGCGGCACTCGCGGGTTGAGTTGAAGGGCGCAAAAAGTCTAGCACAATCCGCCTGATACCTTAGCGGCTGGTAATTTTTAATTCAATTCGGCGGTTACGGCGATACGACTCCGGGTTGTCCGCCGGATCAATCGGGTGATATTCGCCCATCCCGACCGGAGCCAATCGTTCCGGCGGAATCCCCTGCTGAATCAGATAATTCACCACCTCCTGCGCCCGCGCCGTGGACAATTCCCAATTGGACGGGAACCGACCGCGCACCGGTACTCGGTCGGTATGGCCCTGCACCTCGATAATCACCGGCAAATCCGCCGGCAACCGGGCCGCCAATTGCCGGTAAACCGCCGCGAACTTGTCCAGATCGCCACGCCCGGACGGCGATAACGTGGCCTCGCCGGAGGCAAACAGCACTTCGGACTGGAATACAAAGCGGTCACCGACCACCTTGATATCGGCATTGTTGGCGAACACTTCGCGCAACCGGCCAAAGAAATCGCTGGCGTATTTCTCCAGTTCCTCGACCCGCTCCAGCAGCTTCTTCTTCAATGCACTGTCCAACGCTTCAATCCGGCCCTTTTGCTCAACGATCACCGCATCGCGCTGCGCCAAATCCTTTTGATTCGCCGCCAACGCCCGATTGAGCCGCTCCAGTTCCGCCGCCAGCCGCTCGGCCCGGACGCTGAGCAGCGCCGCCTGCTCCTGAACGCTGCCCAGACTCTGCTCAACCTTGCTCTTGTCAGCGGTCAACCCGGCCAGTTGATTTCGCAACTGCGCCAGCAGCTTGTCCCGCTCGCTGACCGTGCTCTCCAGATTCTGCGCCCGCCCGCGCAACCGCGCCGCCTCTTTCTCCGCATCGCCGGCCAGCCCTTCCAGATGCTCAACGATCCGCTGCAACTGACCAATCGCGGTGTCCTTGCCCATGATCTCGCGACCAATCAGCACCTCGGTGATCACAAACACCGTGATGAGAAAGATCAGCACCATCACCAGCCCGCTCAGGGCGTCGGTGAAGGCCGGCCAGAGATTGAACTCACTGAGCGAATCACGGCGGCGGGGCATGGTCGACATCCCGCACTGGCCCGGACGGCTGCGCCAGCAGCCGGGCAATGGCGCGCAGTTCGTGGCGCAAATCAGCGGTGCGGTCGTTCTCGATATTCTGCAAGGTCCCGCGTAATGACTCGATCCGCTCGCCCAGATTCGCCACCTGTTCCGCAACCCGGGTAATGCCTTCGCCGCGATTGGCCAGATATTCGGTGGTCGCCGCCACTCGCTCCAGCCGGTCGGTGGTGGCTTGCAGCAGCGCCGCCAAATGCCGGGGCGAAATGGTCTCGGTCTGGGCGGTGACTGTGACCACCGGCTGCCACAGGGGAACCAGATCGCTGACCACCAGCGCCTCCAGTTGGGCGTGATGATGGTTTTGGGCGCGGAGCAGTTGCAGTTCCAGAAAACCCAGCGCCAAGGCGGCCAGCAGCCCGAACAGCGAAGCCGAAAATGAAGTTCCCATCCCACCCAGCGGCGCAGCCAACCGATCCTTGAAATGGGCGATCAGGGTCATGGTGTCGGCGGCTTTATCGGTGGACAGCCCGCTGATCACATCGCGCACCCCGGCAATGGTCAGCAGCAGGCCGTAAAACGTGCCAATGAGACCCAGCAACACCAGCGCCCCGGTCAGATAGCGCACCAGCGCCCGCCGGTCATCACCCTGGGTCGCCAGCGAATCGAGCAGATAGGGCAAGGTGGCGGCGGCATCGCCGTGGCTAATGACCCGGTGAATCTTCTGAATAAAGTCGCTCACCCCGCGCCAGTGGTTGCCAAGCAGAACTTCATCGGCTTGCTTGAGCGGGATTTCACGACGACGGGCCTGCAACGCTACTTCGGCAGCCCGGTTGCCGGCGCGGACATCCCGCAGGGTATCGATCAGCGCCTTGAGGGTGTAAGTCACCCCAAACAGGAAAGCAGCGGCGATCGTGCCATTCAGATAGGGATTGGTCAGAAACGCAGCGGTCAACGGCGGCAAAAACACTGCGCCCAGCGCAGTCAACGCCGCCAGAAACAGCAGGGAATGCAGCAGATAACGCCCGGCGCCCCGCTGCGAGCGCCGTTCGGAAATGGTTAAAGGCATGGGATTAACCGGTCAGTTCTGGACGCTCTGACCCCAGCGGCCTTCAAAAGCCAATTGGGCCAATGGCTTGCGGCTGCGCGGCGCCTGTTCCTTCTCGGCCAGCGCCTGTGGCAATAACTCAATCGCTCCTGGATGCCCAACCGCAATCATGGCCATGCCAACATGATCAGCGGGGATATTAAAGCGGGCTTTAGCCGCCTCCGGGTCAAAACCGCCCATCTGATGGACGACCAACCCCAGGGCGGTCGCTTGCAGACACAGGTTCTCACTGGCGGCCCCAGTGTCGTATTGCGCCCAGCGGTTCGGTTGATCGTTATGGCCGAAATTCGGCGCGGCCACAGCCAGCAGCAGAATGGGCGCATTTTTGACCCAGAGTTGATTACCCTCAGCAAGGCAATCAAACGCCTGCCGCCAACCCGCCGGATCACGGAACCGGTCCCAGACCAGATAGCGCCACGGTTGGTCGCCAAAACAGGATGGCGCCCAGCGGGCCGCCTCCAGCAAGGCCAGGAGTTGATCGCGGCTCACCGGCTGATCCGGATCAATGGCGCGAGGACTCCAGCGCTGGGCGATGAGATCGGCGATGGCAACTTGGGTGATGGCGGGTTTTTTCAGCATGATCGTCTCCAGAGAAGATTAAAGGCGGTTTTGTAGACCACGCCGGCGCGAAAAAAGCGAAAATGCCGCCCACTATTTGTTTCTTTTCACCACAAGCCTACCGGAGTCACCGTTATGCCCCTCTTGCAGGAACTCAACGACTACCTCAATCGCCATGTCCCGCTGTTTCGGGCGATGCAGGCCCAAATCCAGCGCTGCGACGCCGCCGGACTGGCGCTGACTGCGCCGCTGGAACCCAATGTGAATGATAAGGGCACCGCGTTTGGCGGATCGATGGCCGCCATTGCGGCGCTGACCGGCTGGACCATGACCACGCTCACCTTGCGCGAGCATAACGAAAGCGCCGAGATCGTGATCATCGACAGCCACCTGAAATTTCTGCGGCCGGTGCGTGAGGGGATTGTGGCGGAATGCGTGCTGCCGGAACCGGCGATGGTCGAGCAGTTCATTCATCGTTATCGCGAGCGCGGCAAAGCCCGCTGGACGGTCGAGGTGGTCATTTGCGCCGATGGCGAACCCGCCATGACCTTCAAGGGCCAATACGGGGTGTTTCGCCCGGAGGCCGGCTGATCAGCCTCATGTCGCCGCCAGATCGGGCTTGGGTTTGATCGGCGAAACCGCCAGCGCGATTTGCCAAATTTCCTGCAAATACCGTCCGGCCAGTTCTACGATGGCGCCATCCAACCGCTGGTCGCGGACGAAGGCCCGCAGCATCTCCAGAATTTCGTCCGGCGGCAGTGATTCCCGGTAGGGCCGCTGCTGGGCCAGCGCCTCAAACACATCGGCCACCGCGATGATCCGCATTTCAACAGTCAGTTCCGTTCCACTGCGATGAAAGGGATAGCCCCGCCCGTCCGGCGTTTCGTGATGGTAGGCCGCCCATAGCGTGATGTCCTCCAGCCCGGCAATCCCGCGCAGAATCTGATAAGTCTCGAAGCTGTGGCGCTGGATTATTGCCCGCTCTTCCAAGGTCAGTGCGCCATGCTTTTCCAAAATCGCGTCCGGGACTTGCAGCTTGCCCAGGTCATGCAGCAGCCCGGCGACCTCAATCTTGGCGCAGGTTTCACTGGATAATCCGGCCCGCTCGGCCAGGAATCGCGCCAACTGCGCCACCCCCAGCGAATGCCGCATCGTATAAGGACTCTTGGCGTCAACGACCTGGGCGAACAACAGTGCCAGTTGCCGTAGTTCCGGGAAGCTGATCAGGATGGGATGGCATTCCTCCTCACGCTCGTAGATGAAGCGAATCAGGTGGCGTGATTCCAGACTCAACCAGAATGCCTCGCTGGCGGACACATTCAGAAACAGCGCCACCAGATCCGGGGCGAAAAGGGAGCCGCTCAAACCTGAGATGGTCTCGCGGATGGCGTGGCGGGCTAACAGCAGATCACGTTCGTAGTGAGGCTTGGCCAGTGCATCCACCCGATCCACCAGGTAGATCAGATTGCTCAGCCGGGCGACCGATTCGGAAATGTCCAAGCGATGCAAGGCGTCCCAGTGGCTGTGATGATAGCGGATGAGCGGAGCCAGATGAGCCAGCGGCGGAAACTGGTCGAGCAACTCGCTGCCCTTGATGCAATGCTGTTCTGAACCCTCCCAGTCCAGCTCGTTGACCAGGTAGCAATGCACATGGGTGGAGGACACCCCGCAATCGTGCAGCAGCGCGGCGTGAAACAGGTCTCCCAGTTCCTTGGCGCCCAGACCCAGGGCGAGACCGCACTGCGTCACCATAAATCCGACCCGTTTGCCGTGGAACACTTCATCCACCCCAACCAGATCGAGCGCATCGGACAAAGCGTGAATCGCCTGACCGAGGTCGATGGCGATACTCGTCAAACGGCGATCCGGGGAATGAATCACGGCTGTTGAGCGGGAGCGAGTGGCTGGGTGGGCGCTGGACGATGAAGGGCTTGAGCGCGAACCTTGTAGTTCTGATAAGCCGGAATAGCGATAGCGGCAACGATACCCAGCACGAAAATCAGCGGCAGAATCGAGGCCAGCAGAATCACGCCGAGGGTATTGGGCGGCGGCGGGTAACCGAAGCGGTTGGGACCCGGAGTCCCCGGCATGATCAGCAACACCAGATACAGCACCAAGCTGACCAGCGGGACCACCATCAACAAGGCCCACCAACTGCTGGCGTCGAAATCATGCAGGCGTTGGATGGTCAGCAGAATCGACACAACCAGCGCCGCCAGACTCAGGATGATCAACAAGCCGCCGCTCAACCAGCCCAAAGCTTCGCCGCCGCTCTCAACCTGGCCTAGCATGGCGGCGGTCCCGCCCAAAATGGCGATAACCAGGTAGAGCAGCAGCATCAGCCCAACGGAATAGCCGATATAGCGCACCCGGCCCAGCCGGCCCTGCGCCGAAAGGATTTTGAGTTCGCCAAACTGCGTCGGCGGAGCTGGCGTAATGGCGCTGTGCGGCGGCTGATAAGGACTGGCGTCACTGTTCATGGCATTCTCCAACTCCAAGGGTAGCCTTGTGGCAACGGGATGCGCCGCTCTGCCAAACCGCAATGACAGACGGCATTTTGGCGCTGGCTTTCTTCAGGCGCTGAACCATGCCATGCTTTTCAACCATTAGTTTCCGCCAGCCGCGTCCTGCAATTATGCCTGAACCTGCTTTGCTGGATACCGTTCGCCAGATCGAAACCCCCGAAGGCATCACCCTGAATCTGCGGGTGGCTGGCCCGGTGGCGCGGGCGCTGGCCTGGGTCATCGACCTGCTGATCAAGTACACAGCGCTGCTGGCGCTGCTGAGTGCGCTGACGATCCTGAGTCGGGGCGGGTTGGGCATATGGCTGATCGCGCTGTTCCTGACCGAATGGCTGTACCCGGCGCTGTTCGAGGTTTACGCCGGCGGCGCGACGCCGGGTAAAAAGGCGCTTGGCTTGATGGTCGTCCACGCGAATGGCTCTCCGGTGGACTGGTCAGCGGCGCTGATTCGCAACCTGCTGCGGGCAGCCGATTTCCTGCCGGTCTTGTACGGTTTTGGCGTGATCGCCATGCTCAGCAACCGCGATTTTCAACGCTTGGGCGATCTGGCCGCCGGCACCATCGTTATCTACCGCGATCCACCGGCGATCGCCCCCGTCTTGTCGCCCGGCCCGGCTTTGCCCCCGCCGCCGCTGACTCTTGCCGAACAGCAGCTCATCATCAACTTCGCCGAGCGGGGCGCAACCCTCAATCCCGCCCGGCAGGCGGAACTGGCCGAGCTGCTGGCTGGCTTCACCCGGCTGTCGGGGATCGCCGGCGTCGAACGGCTCCGCGCTTACGCCCGCTGGCTGGCCGGAGATCACCCTTGAAGCAGCGCCAGTTCGAAAATCGTCATGCCGCCGGGTGGCAAACCTTCGCCGCCCAGCTGGATCGGCTGGAACGTCGGTCCACGCCGAAAAACGCGCCCAAAGCCAAACCGTTGCCGGTATTGGAACTGCCCGCCGCTTACCGGCAACTGTGCCAGCAATTGGCGATCGCTCGTAGCCGCTGCTACGGCAACACCTTGATTGCCCGGCTGAACCAGTTGGCGTTACGCGCCTATCAACAGCTTTATCGTGGTCCCCAGGGACGCTGGCAGGCTGTCTTGCGCTTTCTGACCACCGACTTTCCGCAGCGGGTGCGAGCCGACGCCGGGCTGTTCTGGTTGTGCGCCGCGCTGTTCTCTCTGCCGCTGCTGGGGATGGGACTGGCGGTTTATCAAGCCCCGGAGCTGATTTACAGCCTGCTGGCTCCGGAGAAAGTGGCGGATCTGGAAACCATGTACGCGCCGGGCCAGGCCGCCGTCGACCGCGCCGCGTCCAGCGATCTGGCGATGTTCGGCTATTACATTTACAACAATATCGGCCTCGGTTTTCGCACTTTTGCCGGCGGGATGCTGCTGGGAATCGGCGCGGCGTTCATGCTGCTGCTGAACGGGCTGTTCATCGGCGCGGTGTCGGGCTACCTGACCGCTCGGGGTTTAACTGAAACTTTTTACACTTTCATCGCGGGGCACGGCGCGTTTGAACTGACCGGAATCGTGCTGGCCGGCGTCGCCGGCCTGAAACTGGGCTGGGCGCTGGTCGCGCCGGGCCGGTTGCGGCGAAGTGAGGCGTTGCGCCAGGCCGCCGCCGCCGGGGTACGGCTGATCATCGGCGTGGCCGCCTTGCTGACGCTGGCGGCGTTTATCGAAGCCTTCTGGTCATCCAACCAGGCGATTCCGGCGGACATTAAATACGCCGTTGGCGGAATCGGCTGGTTGCTCATCATCCTTTACCTCAGCCGGGCCGGTCGTCATGTCCCTTGAAACCGCGACCGTCGCCTTGCGTCCACGCAATCCCTGGGAAGCGACTGATCTGGGCATGGCGATGGTGCGCCGTTGGGCAGGCCCGGTGTATGGCGCGTGGTTTATGGTGGCGCTGCCGCTGTTTGCACTGCTGCATCTGCTGTGCTGGGGTCAGTGGTGGCTGATTCCGTGGCTGATCTGGTGGCTTAAACCGATGCTGGATCGGGCGCCGCTGCACATGCTCAGTCATGCTTTGCTTGGCGATCCGCCCGAGCGTCGCCGGTTGCGCCGGGCATTGCCCCGGTTGCTGTTTCGCCAAATCGTCGCCGCGCTAACCTGGCGCCGGTTGGATCCAGCCCGATCCTTCACGCTGCCGGTTATGCAACTGGAAGGGCTGTCCGGCAAGGCGCGCCGGCAACGCGCGCGCGATCTGGGCCAGCCCGGCCGGGGGCCGGCGGTCTGGTTGACCGTCGTTTGCGCCAATCTGGAAATTGCGCTGGATTTCGCGCTGCTGACGCTGGTTTGGCTGCTGATCCCCGATTTTGTGGCGCTGGAGTTCAGCGATCTGATGGATGACAGCAGCGCCTGGGGGCAACTGTGGCTGAACGTGGTCGGTTTCTGCGGGATGAGTCTGGTGGAGCCCTGCTACGTCGCCGCCGGTTTTGCGTTGTACCTGAACCGGCGCACCTGGCTGGAGGCGTGGGATCTGGAACCCGGTCTCCGGCGATTGGCGGCGCGGCTGGCGCCGGCAGGCCGGGCGGCGGCAGGGCTGGCGATCCTGACGGTCGGGCTGGGTCTGCTGACGGTTCCGGTCGATGGTTTTGCGACCCCTCAGCCTAATTCTCCCCGACCGGCGGAGCCGGCGGCGTCCATTCATCCCCTGTGCGATCAGCGCCGCGTCCGCGAGGCCGAACTGGCCCAATCGTCCAGCCCGGCCAAGCAGGCGCTGGCGGAAACCCTGCGCGAGCCGGAATTGCAGGTTTGTGAATTGCAGCAACGTTGGCGATTCCGGGAGGATGAACCGTTGGACCCCCCACCCGAACAGCCTCCGCACCCGAACTGGGTGGCCGAGTGGTTTGCCGCCATGGTGGAAACGCTGCTGTGGTTCAGCGTTGGCCTGTTCATCGCCCTGGTCGGCTGGTGGGCGCTGCGGAAAGCGCCCCGCGCCTTGGCCCGCGTTCGGCGCCATTCGGTCCGGCAGTCTCCGCCGCCCGATCAAGGCCGCAACGAGACGCTTTCCCCACCGACTGCTGATCTGGCTGACCAGGCTTGGCGATTGTGGAGCGCCGGTCAGTGGCGGGAAGCGTTGCGGATGCTGTACCGGGGCAGTCTGGCCGGATTGGCGACCCATTACCGGTTGCCGACGCCCGCCAGCGCCACTGAAGATGAGTGTTTGCGGCTGGCGACGATCCATCTGACCCATCCGGAACTGCTCGACTTTTTCCGCCGCCTGACCCGCCATTGGCAGACTGCCGCTTACGCCCATCGCCCGCCGGAAACCGCAACGGCGCAGGCGCTGTGCGCGGAATGGGCGCGCTACTTCGCCATGGGCCGCGAGTCGCCGGGATGAGCCGCCGCTTCTGGTGGGTCCTGTTGACGCTGCTGGCGTTGTTGCTGGTCAGCGGGCTGGCGCTGTGGCTGAGTCAGCATCTGGTGCAGCGCGATGAAGAGGTGTATGCCGGCTATGGCGAAGCGGCCCAACGCAATCCGTTGTATGCGGCGGATCGGCTCTTGACCCGGCTGGGCCGG
>JAJHPN010000390.1 GCA_020890855.1 Candidatus Contendibacter sp.
TTGTCCCCGCCACCTTGAATTCCCCCAAATCACCGCCAGATGGTAGGGAAATCACATTGTCACGGGGGAAAGCACCCATGCGCATGGACAAACTGACCAATAAATTTCAACTGGCCTTAAGCGACGCCCAAAGCCTGGCGGTAGGCCGCGATCATCAATTCATCGAACCGGCGCATCTGCTGGCGGCGCTGCTCGATCAGGAAGGCGGCGCGGTGCGCCCGCTGCTCGCCCAGGCCGGCGTCAACGTCCAGCTGCTGCGTTCGCAACTGAATCAGGCGCTGGATCGCCTGCCCCAGGTGGAAGGCGCGGGCGGCGATGTGCAAATTTCCAATGCCTTGTCCCGTCTGCTGAACCTGACCGACAAACTGGCCCAGCAACGCAAGGACGCCTACATCTCCTCCGAGCTGTTCGTACTGGCCGCGCTGGAGGACAAGGGCGAATTGGGCACTTTGCTGCGGCAGGCCGGGGCGAACCAGGCGCTGCTTGAACATGGCGTCGCGGCATTGCGCGGTGGCCAGAAAGTCGACGATCAGAACGCGGAGGATCAGCGTAAAGCGCTGGAGAAATACACCATCGATCTGACCGAGCGGGCCGAACAAGGTAAGCTCGATCCGGTGATTGGCCGCGATGATGAAATTCGCCGCACCATTCAGGTTCTCGCTCGCCGCACCAAGAATAATCCGGTGCTGATTGGCGAGCCGGGCGTGGGTAAAACCGCCATTGTCGAAGGCCTGGCGCAACGGATTATCAATGGCGAAGTTCCAGAAGGCCTGAAGAATAAGCGAGTGCTGGCGCTGGATATGGGTTCGCTGATTGCCGGCGCCAAATTTCGCGGCGAATTTGAAGAACGCCTGAAAGCGGTGCTCAAAGACCTGAGTAAACAGGAAGGGCAAATCATCCTGTTTATTGACGAATTGCACACCATGGTCGGCGCGGGTAAAGCCGAAGGCGCAATGGACGCCGGCAATATGCTGAAACCAGCGCTGGCGCGGGGCGAACTGCATTGCATTGGCGCCACCACCCTGGATGAATACCGCAAGTATGTTGAGAAAGATGCGGCGCTGGAGCGGCGTTTTCAAAAGGTGCTGGTCAATGAACCAACTGTGGAAGACACCATTGCTATTCTGCGTGGTTTGAAAGAGCGCTATGAAATTCACCACGCGGTTGAAATTACCGATCCGGCGATTGTCGCCGCCGCCATGCTTTCACACCGTTATATCACTGACCGCAATCTGCCGGACAAGGCGATTGATTTGATTGACGAGGCCGGCAGCAAAATTCGCATGGAAATCGACTCCAAGCCCGAGGAAATGGATCGACTGGATCGGCGGCTGATTCAATTGAAAATCGAGCGTGAAGCTTTGAAAAAGGAAAGCGACGAGGCTTCAAAAAAACGGCTGGATTTGCTGGAGCAGGACATCAATCGACTGGAGCGCGACTATCACGATCTGGATGAAGTGTGGAAAACCGAGAAACTGGCCTTGCACGGCTCGGCGCAAGTCAAGGAAGAGTTGGAGCGGGCGCGGCTGGAACTGGACACTGCCCGCCGGGCGGGTGATTTGGGGCGAATGTCAGAATTGACCTATGGCCGGATTCCCGATTTGGAACGGCGACTGAGTCAGGCGACGGCGGTGGAACAGGATGATTTCAAGCTGCTGCGAAATAAGGTTACGGATGAAGAAATCGCCGAAGTCGTCTCGAAATGGACCGGCATTCCTGTCGCCAAGATGCTGGAAGGCGAGCGTGAAAAACTGCTGCGAATGGAAGAGGCCATTGCCCAGCGCGTGGTCGGGCAGAACGAAGCGGTTAAATCGGTCTGCGATGCGATTCGCCGGTCCCGCGCTGGCTTATCCGATCCCCGGCGGCCCAATGGCTCCTTCCTGTTTCTTGGTCCCACCGGCGTTGGAAAAACCGAGTTATGCAAGGCGCTGGCCGCGTTTCTGTTTGACACGGAAGAGGCGCTGGTGCGCATTGATATGTCGGAATTTATGGAGAAACATTCCGTGGCGCGGATGATTGGCGCGCCGCCTGGCTATGTCGGTTATGAGGAAGGCGGGCACTTGACCGAGACCATTCGGCGGCGGCCTTACAGCGTGATTCTTCTGGATGAAATTGAAAAGGCCCATCCCGATGTGTTTAATGTATTGTTGCAAGTGCTGGATGATGGGCGGTTGACCGATGGCCAGGGCCGAACCGTTGATTTTCGCAATACCGTGGTGGTGATGACCTCCAATCTTGGTTCGCAAATGATTCAGGAACTGGCGGCGCAGAATAACTATCCGCTGATGAAAAGCATGGTGATGACCCAAGTCATCGATCATTTCCGGCCCGAGTTTATTAACCGGATTGATGAAGTCGTGGTATTTCATCCGCTGGGCCGGGAACAGATTCGGGCGATTGCCGATATTCAGATTGGCTTGTTGCGGCAGCGACTGACAGATCGACAGATGGGCTTGACCGTGAGTGCGGCGGCGCTGGATCAGTTGGGCGAAGCGGGCTTTGATCCGGTGTACGGAGCGCGGCCATTAAAGCGGGCGATTCAGCAGACGCTGGAGAATCCACTGGCCCGGCGAATTCTGGCCGGTGAATTTAGCCCCGGCGATACGATAGCAGTCGATGCCGGCGGGGAGGGATTAACCTTCCGTAAGAATGGCGACGGAGTACGGCTGGAGAAGTAATCGTCGTTGGTTGACACTTCTCGCCCGCTGGCGGGCGAGAAGTGAGGTGTGACGGCTTGCGTCAAATCTTGCCGGCCTGCTGGGCGATAAATGCGGTCTTGGCTGACAGCTCCAGCGAGCAGGTCCACTTGTAGGCCAGATTCAGGCTATTGGCGCAAGCGTAAACCCCGTGACCGCGCACCACCGCAATCGGGTAATCGGCCAGAATCTCGGCCACCATGCGTGGCGAGCGAGCTTCGTATTCATCATAGGGAATGGTCAGCACCGGCACCCGGCTGAAATAAAGCTGGCCCTCGAAATCAGCGGGCAGAAATTCCTCATTATCCATCGTCATCGCCACCGAATAGGGACCATGACTGTGTAAAACGGCGCTGGTTTCCAGATTAGCCTGATAGATCGCCAGATGCAGACGGGCGTCCATCGACGCGCCCTTGCCAATAGCGCCGTCAAGTCGGCATTCCACCAGTTCGCCACTGCTGAGCGTATCGGCGCAACAACCGGTCGGGGTGATCCAGAACGCTTCACCGTCCCGAATCGAGGCGTTGCCGCTGTGTGAATCATTAAGTCCGTACTGGCGCAGCCAGTGGTAGTGTCGAACCAGATCGTCTTTACTGTTCATCAATGTCGATTTTCCCGAGTAGCCATTACGCCGGAACCCGCCGGGTGAGTCCCAGAGGCCGGGTGGTTAATTCGATTCGTTCCACGCCGGTGATGAGTCGCCCGTCGGGATAG
>JAJHPN010000225.1 GCA_020890855.1 Candidatus Contendibacter sp.
ATCTTGCCGCCAGCCCCCGGCGGCAACCGGATGGGCAAAGCGCCGATTGAGCAATAACAGGCTATCTTACCAAGTGGCTTCCTGTTTGCAGGGCAAACCATGATCATCGATGCTGAACCCCAGTCCATTGCCACCCTGGCCGATGCTGTCCAAAAGCAATCGGTGGATTATCTGAAGAAAATCGCGGCGCTCATCAGTGATGAGAAGAACAAGCCGGTTCGCAAGGCCGATTTGATCGCCTTTGTCCAGCAACGGCTCAGTGTCGAACCGGGCCGGCTGCGTCAGACCGCAGACGACCCGTTGTACACGCTCTGGCGCAAGCTCAACCCCTTGCAACAGGCGGCGGTTGCCGAAACTGCGCATGGCCCGGAGCCGTGGTTTGACGCCGAACGGTTTGAAGCCAAGTACGGCCAGTCGCCGGACTGGGGCGAGACCGACCGCTATGGTTATAACCCCAAGCCCTCACTGCTGGGCGCCTTCTTCTTCGCCGGGATCATGCCCGACGATCTGCGCCGCCGCTTCAAATCCTTTGCGCCAAAACCCGAACCGGCGCGACTCTCGCCGTTATCCGAACTGCCTGCCGAATGGGCGCTGACGTACACGGAACTGGACCCGAAGACCCGGAAGGAGAATGTCTATCGGAAGCCGATGCCGATCACGCATCGCCTGACCGAGCGGGCGGCGATTCATGATCTGAAAGCGATGTTGCGGTTGATTGACGCCGGCAAACTGGCGGTCAGCGACAAGACCGGCCAGCCGGGCGTCGTAGCGTTGCGGACGGTGGACGCCCTGTTGCTGGGCGGCGATTTCTATGACGACAGCGGCTACCCGGAAGACCAGAAGATCGGCCCGATCAAGGCGTTTGCCTGGCCGATGCTGGCGCAGGGCGGCAAGCTAGCGGTACTGAGCGGCAAGACCCTGCAATTGACCAAGGCCGGGCAAAAAGCGCTCACCGATCCGGTGGAAAAAACCCTGGCGGAGGTGTGGCGGCGCTGGCTGAAAACCACCATATTCGATGAGCTGCGGCGGGTGGACTGCATCAAAGGCCAGACCGGCAAGGGCAAACGCGGCTTGACCGCGCTGGCTGGGCGACGCGCGGCGCTGCATCAGGCGTTGCGCGGCTGCCCGCCGGGGCAATGGATCGGGGTCAACGACCTGTTTCGCCAGATGTGGGCCAATGGCGCCGGATTCGAGATTACCCGCGATCCCCGTAACCTCTACATTAGCCAGCCCGGCTACGATCTGGGTTCCGAGGAGTGTCAGCACTGGCGACTGCTCCAGGCCCGTTATGCGCTCTGCGTCCTGTTTGAATACGCCGCCACCCTCGGCTTGATCGATGTCGCCTATATCCCGCCGCATGACGCCCGCCCGGATTATGACGACCTGTGGATGGCCAGAAGTTTGCCGTTTTTCAGCCGCTACGATGGCCTGCTCTATCTCCGGATCAACCCGCTGGGCGCGTACTGTCTGGAACTGACCGGTCATTACCAGCCCTCGACCCCGGAGATGGCGTCTACCCCATGGGTGCGGGTCTTGCCGAATCTGGACATTGCCGCCATCGGTCCCCGGCTGGAGCCGGCGGACGCCATGCTGCTCGACAGCTATGCCGAAAAAGTCTCCGATGCGGTATGGAAGCTGGATCAAAACCGGCTGCTCGACGCGCTGGAAAACGGCCATGAGCTGACCGGATTGGCCGAATTGCTGGTGTCGCTGAGCGGCCAACCGTTGCCGGAGACGGTCGAACGGTTCCTGACCGACATGAGCCGCCGCGCCCGCAGCCTGCAAACGCAGGGAACCGCCAAGCTGATCGAATGCGCTGATGCGATGCTGGCGACCCTGATCGCCAATGACAGCCGCACCAAACCGTTTTGCCTGCTGGCCGGCGAACGGCATCTGGCGGTGCCGGTCGAGGGCGAAGCCCGCTTCCGCAGCGCCCTCCGCAAACTGGGCTATGGTCTTCCCCGATGAGTGATTTTATTCCTGATAATCCATTGATCGTGCAAAGCGATCAAACCGTGCTGCTGGAAGTGCATTCCCCGCGCAGCGAAGCGGCCCGCGAGGCGATTGTGCCGTTCGCGGAACTGCTCAAGAGTCCCGAGCACATCCACACCTACCGCATCACCCCGCTGAGCATCTGGAACGCCCGCGCCGCCGGTTTGAGTACGACGGCGATGGTGGCGACCCTGCGCGAGTACGCCAAATACCCGATCCCGGAAGGGGTCGCCCAGGAGATCGATGCGCTGGGCCGGCGCTATGGACTGGCAGTGATTGAACGGGGTGAAGATCAGGGACTGGTGTTGCGGGTAACGGATCTCGCGCTGGCGGAACTACTGGCCCGTGACCGGCAGGTCGCGCCACTGTTGAGCGAACGGTTGGGCGAATTGCAATTCCGCATCAAGCTCGGGGTGCGCGGCCTGCTCAAACAGGCGCTGGTCGCCATTGGCTATCCGGCTGACGATCTGGCCGGCTACAGCGAGGGCCAGGAATTGCCGCTGCGCCTGCGCGAAGTCTGCGCCAGTGGTGGGCCGTTCCGGGTCCGTGAATACCAGTGGGAAGCGGCGGAAGCGTTCTATCAGGACGGCCAGGCCCGGGGCGGCAGTGGAGTGATTGTGCTGCCGTGCGGAGCGGGCAAGACCATCGTCGGCATGGCGGTCATGGCGCTGGTGCAGGAAAACACCCTGATTCTGACCACCAGCCAGACCTCAATGGAGCAATGGCGGCGGGAGTTGCTGGACAAGACCGACCTGCCGGCGGACGCCATCGCCGAATACAGCGGGCAGCGCAAGGAGACCGGCGCGGTGACCGTGGCCACCTATCAGATGCTGACTTACCGCGCCAGCAAGGACGGCGAGTTCGTCCATTTCGGCCTGTTTCACGCCCGCGCCTGGGGATTGATCATTTACGACGAGGTGCACCTGCTGCCCGCGCCGGTGTTCCGCATCACCGCCGAATTGCAATCGCGCCGCCGGCTGGGGTTGACGGCGACCCTGATTCGGGAAGACGGGCTGGAAAAAGACGTGTTCGCGCTGATTGGCCCGAAACGCTATGACGCGCCGTGGCGGGAACTGGAAGGGCAGGGCTGGATCGCCGCCGCCGATTGCGTCGAATTCCGGCTGCGGCAAACCCCGGAACGGGATATGGAATACGCCTTGGCCCCGCGTCGCAACCAGTTCCGCATCGCGGCGGAAAATCCCCGCAAGCGCTTGGTGGTCAAGGAATTGCTGCAACGGGAAGCCGGGCATCGGATTCTGGTGATCGGCGAGTACCTGGATCAGTTGGCGGCGCTGGCGGCGGACACCGGTTTTCCAGTGCTGACCGGCAAGACCCCGCAACTGGAGCGGGAGACGCTGTATCAGGCGTTCCGGGAAAAAGCAGTACCCGGTTTGGTGCTGTCGCGGGTCGGCAATT
>JAJHPN010000280.1 GCA_020890855.1 Candidatus Contendibacter sp.
TAGTGATAAAACAGCGGGCGAATGATGGGATCGCCGTTGCGCCAGTGGTTGAAGAAGCATTGATAAAGATAGGGCAGTAAACGGTAGCGGGTGCGGATCGCGCCGCGAATGGCGGCCAATGGTTCCGACCCGAATTGCCACGGCTCCTGCCGCCGGGAATAGCGGATTGAATGATTGCGAAAGAAGGGGAATAAACAGCACGCCTGATGCCAGCGCACCAATAATTCTGCCGTGGCGTCATCCATGAATCCGCCCACGTCAGGACCGTTAAACGCTATTCCGGACAGACTCAGATTCAGTGAACAGGGCAACGCCATGCGCAGATGCCGCCAATTGCTGGCATTGTCGCCCGTCCACACTGCGCTGTGCCGCTGAGTCCCGGCGCAGGCGCTGCGGGTCAGCAGAAAGGGGCGATGATTGGGATTAAGCTGCTGGCAGGCCTGCTGACTGGCTTTCGCCATAAAATGCGCGTACTGATTGTGGTAACGGTCATGAGCTATCGCGCCATGACAAAAGCGCATTTCCTCGGTGCGGCTATAACCGGTGGCGGGATCATTCATATCCAGCCATGCGCCATCCAATGCGCTGTCCCGAAGAAAATCGGCCAATTCATTGGCCCACCAATCGCGGGCGCCCTCCAAGGTAAAATCAGGAAATACCGTATCGCCGGGCCACACTTTGCCTACATAAGTGCGGCCACTGGCTGTCTGGCAGAAGGCTTGCCGTTCCTTGCCACGGTCGTAAACCGGGTAACCCGGCTCACGCTTTACGCCCGGATCGATAATAGCGACGGTGTGAATGCCGACGGTTTGCAGTTCAAGATTTAATGCGGCGGGGTGGGGAAAGTTCGCGCGGTTCCAGGTGAATAACCGGAAGCCGTCCATGTAATCAATGTCGTACCACAGGGCGCTCACCGGAATATCCGCAGCGGCAAAATTTGCGGCCAGTTCCCGGAATTCCGCCGCGTTTTGATAACTCCAGCGGCATTGGTGATAGCCCAGCGCCCAGAGTGGCGGCAACGGCGCTCGTCCGGTCAACTTCGCATAACGCCGAACCACTTCCGGCAAGGTCGGTCCAGCCAGCAGATAAAGATCAGTAAGTCCACCGAAGGATTGACAGCAGAATTCTTCAGGGCGGATTTTACCGGCATCCAGAACGACGCGACCGGGATTATCAAAAAACAGGCCGATAAAATGTGCGCCGCGTTTGAGAATAGTAAACGGAATAGCCACATAAGTCGGATCGTAATCATCGCGGGCGTAACCATGACGGAATACCGAGACTACATCGACCGTCAGGCAGTCGGCGCTGTCACCGAGTTTATTCAGCCGTTTGGTGCGTTCGCCGAAGCCATAGCAGCCATCCACGCCTTGCAGGGCGAAATTCAGCAGCAGATTCTCGCCACAACCGCCAATCCCTTCAGCGACGGTTTCCAGCGTGAAACCGGCCAGTTCCAGTTTTAATTGTGCGGCGCTGAATTCAACCCGGCTTGCAGTGGTTGCAAATACCGCTGTATTTCCCTCTATCCAGGGAGCAACAGGGTGGCCTTCCCGCAGTTCCGGCAATATGGCATCCGAGTGTTGACGCAAATCGGCAATCCGGGCATTTTCAAACCGCAAGCGCAAACAACCTTCGGCAATATCTGCGCCGCTAATCCGCAATTGAACGCCATGCCCGGTTAATTCAATCCGGTTGTTATTGACGATCAGTGTGTCAGCAAAATCAAAATTGAGCGGATGAATTTTCTGGCCGAAGAACATGACAAGATCCGATGTAATACCGTTTTCCGACCGGTTTTGTCCCTTTCAGGTCAAAAACCGCTCAATTCGTTATGCCCGCAACGGCGGGTCGAACAACGTTCACCCAACGCCCATTCAGCCACGGCCGCGTTGGCCCGGAGGTGGACCGGATTCAAGGCGCCGATGACGATGCTGCTAACGCCCGGTTCAGCGTAAACCAATTGCAACGCTGCACGCACCGGGTCAACTTGAGTCAAATTACTCAAGTGACCGCTCAACAAGCCTTTTTTAATCAGTACGCCTTTGCCGGCGGCGTGAGCGGCGCGAATGACCGGAAGCTCCTCGCGCTGGCGCAGGTTATAGGTCGCCATGACCAGATCGCAGCACTCAACCGCCTGTAGTCCGCCGGCAACGGTTTTAGTGGACATGCCGACCGCCCGCACCAGTCCAGCCTGTTGCAAGTCGCGCAAGGTGGGCAACACTGCTTCCTGTTCCAGAATCGCCTGATCGGCGCCGCTGGAATGAATCAGCACTGCATCCAGGGTGGCCACGCCTAACCGGCGCAGGCTGCGTTCGACGCTGGCCCGGGTCGCAGCGGCGGAAAAGTCGAAACGGGAAACGCCATGGTGAAACTCCTCGCCGACCTTGGTGACGATCACCCAGTCCCGTCGGCATTGCCGCAGCAGCCGGCCCAGCCGTTCCTCGCTCTCGCCATACGCGGGCGCGGTATCGAGCAGATTGATGCCCAAATCCCAGGCTAGATCGAGCAACGCCAGCGCCTCTTGATCCGAGGGCAGCGCAAAAGGTTGCGGATATTTGACGCCCTGATTGCGGCCAAACTTGACCGTACCCAGTCCCAGCGGACTGACCCGCAAACCAGTCGCGCCCAGTGGTCTTAACTCCATGCCAACTCCGCCCGATCCCAAGGAGAAACCGCAATGTCCGGGCGCGGCCAGTCCGCCAATTTGCGCCAATCCACCGGATGAGGCTGCACCGCAAGCGTTCGCAATTCGACTTCAAGCTGCTCGGCGAGCAGGGGAGCCAACGCCAGCTTGGTTGGCCAGGCGGCGATGATTCGGCCCTCGTGGCGCAGACTGAAGCTGGCTGGCCGGGCGCCGCCTGGTTGCCGGGCTTCGGCCCGCTGCACGGTGAAGGTGGCGAATTGCACCGCATTCCAGTTCACCCACGGCAGCAGCGCCATCAATTCTTGCCGGGCAAACTGAATCTGTTCCTCACGGCTGCGCTGCACCCCGGTTTCAGCCAATCCGCCGCCGAGAGACCAGATTAAGCGGCCCTGGGCATCATCATGGCTGGTGACAGTCAGACGCGGCGTATCGCTCGCTCCAAGACAATGGGCATACAACGGTCCGGGTAGATTCGCGCCCCGCGCCATCACCATGTGCAGGGGCCGCAGCTGCTGCGCCGCCCACGGTAATTTTGCGTTGCCGGCCCCGGCTGTGAAGACGAGGCACGCTGGGGAAAGCGTGAGCGGCGACTGATCAGGATGATGCAGGGTGATGGTTCCATCCACCGCAGGAATCACCGGCTCCGGGCTGAACAGCAAGGCGTCCCGGTAGCGATGGGCGAGCGCCGCCAACACGGAAGCCACATCGACAATCGGTTCGTCCAGCCGATAAACCGCACCGCGAAATTGAGGATGCTGCAAAACAATGGGCAGATCGGCGGCGACTTTTTCCATACGGCTTTGCATCAGTTTACTGGCGAAGAACACGGCGATCCGGGAAGTTGGAGCCTGAGTGGCCCACAGATACTGGTGCTCGGCCAGCAATCGCGCCTCACGTAAATCGACTTCGCCTGCACCGTTCAGGCAGCGCCGCCAGAGTGTCGGCATCCCAGCAATGGCCTGGGCGGAAGCGCTGAGGCTGCCGTGCAAACTGTACTTGGCTCCGCCGTGAATGATGCCTTGGGCGCACAGGGTCTGACCGGAACCCAGTTGCTGGGATTCGACCAGCACCGCGCCATAACCTCGTTCCCGTAACCGCGCCAGCAACCACAGCCCAGCGATGCCGCCGCCAACGATGGCGACATCCAGCTTGACCACCGGCTTCATGGCCGTTTGAGGATGCGGGCGATAGTGCTGGTAGTGGAGCAACCTTCGATGTAATCCATCACCACCACCTGACCGCCGCTCTCCCAAACGCTGCGGTTGCCAGGAATATTGGCCGGA
Source organism: Candidatus Contendibacter sp. (assembly GCA_020890855.1). Lineage (GTDB taxonomy): Bacteria > Pseudomonadota > Gammaproteobacteria > Competibacterales > Competibacteraceae > RXIV01. Next base: position 3,928 of record JAJHPN010000280.1, read on the forward strand.
TCGTTATCGCCGCCCTTGACCAGATAATCAGGCTGGACAGCGTGAATCAGTGCCTCTGGCGTATCCTCGTGGAAAGGGACAACCCAGTCCACCGCCGCCAGGCCGGCCAGTACCCGCATCCGCTGCCACAATGAGTTGACCGGACGCTCCGCACCCTTGATGCGACGCACCGAATCGTCGTCGTTGACCGCCACGATCAGTCGGTTGCCCAGTCGCTTGGCCTGTTCCAGATAGGTGACATGGCCGGCGTGCAGGATGTCGAAACAGCCATTGGTCATCACGATGGTTTCGCCGTGCGCCTTGGCGTCGCCAACCACCCGCAGCAGGTCTTCCCCACTCAACACCCCACGCGGCGGCTCCTCATGTTCATACAGCGCCCGGCGCAGTTCAGACACGGTGACGCCGGCGGCGCCCAGCTTGCCGACCACGATTCCAGCAGCCAGATTGGCCAGCAGGGTTGCCGCCGGCAAATCCAGTCTGGCGGCCAGTCCGGCGGCCAGCGTGGCGATGACGGTATCGCCAGCCCCGGTCACGTCGTAAACCTCGCGGGCGCGGGCCGCCAGATGCAGCGGCTCGACTCCGGCCCGCAACAGGGTCATCCCCTGTTCGCCACGGGTAATCAGCAACGCCTCCAGGCCCAAATCCCGGCGCAGCGCCTCGCCCTTGCCGACCAGTTCGGCCTCATCGCGGCAGGCGCCGACCACCGCTTCAAATTCGGCCAGATTCGGCGTCAGCAGGGTCGCTCCGTGGTAGCGACGAAAATCGCGGCCTTTGGGATCAACCAGTACGGGTTTGCCAGCGGCGCGGGCCAGCCGGATCAGGATATCCGCCTGACGTAACGCGCCTTTGTGGTAATCGGACAGCACCACCACATCGGTTTCAGCCAGTCCGGCCGCGAACCGCTCGCGCAGCGTCGCCGGATCGAGACCGGGAAAGCCATCTTCAAAGTCCAGCCGCAGCAGTTGCTGATTGCGGCTCAACACCCGCAGCTTGGTGATGGTGGCTTGACCGGGCAAACGAATCAGCTCGCAGGCTACGCCCAGCCGGTGCAGCTTGGTTTCCAGCGTGGCCGCGGCTTCATCAGCGCCGGCCACGCCCAGCACCCGGACCTGACCGCCCAGCGTGGCGATATTGACCGCCACATTGGCGGCGCCGCCCGGACGCTCTTCAACTTCTTCAACCTTGACGATCGGTACTGGCGCTTCTGGCGAAACGCGCGAACAGGGGCCGTACCAGTAGCGATCCAGCATGACGTCGCCGACGATCAGGATGCGGGCAGGTTCAAAACGGGGGATTTGCAGTTTCATGGAGAGGGTTTGGGGCGGTTTCACAAGAGCGGCATGATAGCATGACGCCGAAACGCCATAAGTTTGAAGGTCATTATCTGGCTCGAAGGTTAGAGGCTGAGGGCTGAAGGCTGAAGGCTGAAGGTTATTCAGGTCAAATAAGGATCCTGGTTTTAATTTTTCCGTGTTTTCCGTGGCATAGAAGTCTTCCGTGGACAAAGGCTATTAAGGTTAGAGGCCGAACATTCCCCTGATGAACAGCAAAGAACTCTATTTCAGGTTGCTGGGCTATGTCCGTCCATATGCGCGGATATTTGCGCTGTCGATTGTCGGCACGGCGATCGCGGCGGCAACCGAACCGCTGATTCCAGCGCTGATTCAGCCGTTGCTGGACGGTAGCTTTGTCGAAAAAGACCCGAATTTGATCCGGTTGATGCCCGTGTTGCTGGTGACGGTGTTTCTGGTGCGCGGCATCACCGGTTTTGTCGGTTCGGTGGCGATGGCGTGGGTCGCGCATCGGGTGGTCATGGCCCTGCGCGAGGCGCTGTTCGCCCGACTGCTGACCTTGCCCACCCGTTATTTTGACGATCATTCAGCGGGCAGCCTGCTGTCGCGCCTGACCTATGACGTCAGCCAGGTGATGAACGCCACCACTCAGGCGCTGATGACCCTGGTCAAGGATGGCTTGGCGGTGATCGGTTTGCTGGGCTGGATGCTGTATTTGAACTGGAAATTGTCGCTGCTGGCCTTGTTGATCGCGCCGGGTATCGCGCTGATCGTCCGCCTGGTCAGTCGGCGACTGCGGCGGTTGAGCCGGGAATTACAGAACCTGATGGGTGATCTGACCCATGTGATCGATGAGGCGCTGCAAGCCCACAAGGTCATCAAGATTTTTGGTGGGCAGGACTATGAGCGAGAACGTTTCCGGCGGGTCAACAACCGGGTTCGCCAGTTCAACATGAAACTGGCCGCCGCCGCCGAAGCCAGCGGGCCGCTGGTGCAGTTGCTGGCGATCATGGCGTTGGGCGCGATGATTTATTTTGCTGCGCTGCAATCCGCCGCTAACCAGATCACGGTCGGCGGTTTTGTCTCGCTGTTTGGAGCCATGGCGATGCTGCTGGCCCCGATCAAGCGGTTGACCAAGGTCAATGAGCAGTTGCAGCGTGGGCTGGCGGCGGCGGAAACCATCTTTGCCCTTCTGGACGAGTCGCCGGAACCGGATCAGGGGACCCGGACTCTGGGTTGCGCCAGTGGTCACGTCAGTTTTCGGGCAGTGACTCACCGCTATCGCGAGGAGGGCCCCGAGGTGATCCGGCAACTGGATCTGGAGGCGCAGCCAGGCGAAACCATCGCCCTGGTCGGCCCTTCCGGCAGTGGCAAAACGACCTTGATGAGCCTGCTGCCACGCTTTTATGAAGTGGAATCGGGCGTTATTTTGCTGGATGGCGTCCCCATTCACGAACTGCGGCTGGCCGATCTGCGAGCCAATATCGCCTATGTCAGCCAGGACATCGTGCTGTTCAATGACACGGTGGCCGCCAATATCGCCTATGGAACCGGATTCAAAGCCAGCGCTGACGCCCTGATCAACGCGGCTGAAAACGCCCACGCCATGGAATTTATCCGCGATTTGCCACACGGCATGGACACGCTGATCGGTGAAAACGGAGCGCGGTTATCGGGCGGACAGCGCCAGCGGATCGCTATTGCCCGCGCCCTGCTTAAAAATGCGCCGATCCTGATTCTGGATGAAGCCACTTCGGCGCTCGACACCCACTCGGAGCGCAGGGTGCAGCAGGCGCTTGATGTCCTGCGCCAGGGCCGGACCGCGTTCATCATCGCCCACCGGCTATCGACCATCGAAAGCGCCGACCGAATCGTCGTGCTCGACCGGGGCCGTATCGCCGAGATTGGCCACCATGCCGAATTGCTCGCCCAGGACGGGTTGTACGCGAGCCTTTACCGATTGCAGAGTCATGGCAAGTAAGCAACAAAGTTGCGTAAAAAATAAAATTGTTTTCAAATACGCAACAACTTCAGTCAGGGATGGTCTGAAATAATATTGTGGAGTGTGACTCCCGAACGGGAAATGAAAACGATGCACGACAAGCATGATCCTTCCAAGAAACTGGCGCCGCTGTTCCATCGCGCCTTCCGGCAAGGCGTTGACGCGGCGGCGCGGGGCGATAGCCATAATCCGTATGTCCAGGATAGCCACCTTTACCATGCCTGGAATGCCGGGTGGGCCAGCCTGGCTCGTGGCTGGTGCGAGACCGGCGTTCTGCGGGTATTTCAGACGCGGCAGGAGCCGGGTTGAAAACAGCCAATGCTAATATCGGCGGTTATTCCGGCGACTACCGATGACCACTCAGGAGCATTCATCTATGAAGAAATTGTTTTTCACGCTACTGGCCTGTGGCGTACTCAGCGCCACTTCAGCCTGGGCCGGCGAAGGTGATTGGGATCAGGCCAAGGGCGCCCATGAGCGCGGCGACTACGCGGCTGAAATCGCTATTGTCCGGCCGCTGGCCGAGCAGGGCTACGCCTTCGCCCAGTTCAACCTTGGCGTACTCTATGACCAGGGCAAGGGTTTGCCGCAGGACAACGCCCAAGCCATGGCGTGGTACCAGAAAGCGGCGGAACAGGGTTTGCCCCAGGCTCAGATCAATCTGGGCATCATGTATCAGGAAGGACAGGGCGTAAAACCGGACTATGTGCGGGCTTACTTCTGGTATGCGCTGGCCGATGTCCAGGGCGACGCTCAGGCGCCGCAAGCCAAACAGGAACTGGCTGTAAAGATGACGCCGGCTCAGATTGAAGAAGCGGAGCGGCAGGCCAAGGACTATCAGGCCAAGCATCCTTTCCCGATTCCGCCCCTGCCGCCGTTGCCCGGTTCCGGCGCGGCGCATGGCAACGGTTGATGGCGGCTGAAGGGGGCGATGGCGTCGGCTACAGATTTGGCCGCCGGCGCCGATAATCTTGGTTAAGACTGAGGCGTGATTAAAACTGAAGGTCCACAGAGTGCGAGGGGATGGCGATGAACGGCAACAGCATGAGCATTCAATGCAAGGCCTTGGACAAGGCGAGCAACACGATGGCGCTGGCTGACCGGGTGGGATTACGCGGCTATTCCGTTCTGTCCTACGCCATTTTCAGCCAGAGACGCGCCCACGGCTGGACGTTCACCCGCAAGGGCAGCATCGAAGTTATCCGGGTTGAACCGGAGGCGCTCGAATCGCTGTATCCGCTTGACCTGACTGCGGAACAGGTCCCCGCTGGTTCGGTGCCTAGTTGATGGCGGCGCCGGTCGCCACGGGCCGGCCGGGATCGCGGATCCACTCGCTCCACGATCCCGGATACAACCGTGAACCGGGCAAACCGGCGGCTTCCATCGCCAGCAGATTGTGGCAAGCGGTCACGCCGGAACCGCAGCTATGCACGATCGCCGCTGGTGGCTTTCCTGGCAACGCCGTATCAAACCGCGCCCGTAGCTCCACAATCGGTAGAAAACCGCCTTCGGGCGTCAAATGCCCATCGGTTGGCAGGTTGACCGCCCCGGGAATATGCCCGGCTACCGGATCAACCGGCTCCATTTCGCCCCGATAGCGGGCCGCGCCCCGCGCATCCAGCACCAGATTCCCCGGCGGCAACGCCTGCACCTGCGCCGTGGTCAGCCATAACCGATCATCGGGCCGGGCGTCAAAGCGGGTCGATGACACCACCGGCAATTCCGCAGTCAGTGGCAATCCCGCCTTCAGCCAGGCGGGCAAGCCGCCATCCAGCACCGCCACGGTTTCATGACCGAGCCAGCGCAGCAGCCACCATAACCGCGCCGCCGCCAGCATTCCGCCCAAGTCGTCGTAAGCAATGACTTGCGTGTGATGACTAATCCCCCAATCTCCCAAGCGTTGCGCCAGTCGCGTCGGGTCCGGCAACGGATGGCGTCCGGTCTCCGGCGTAATTGGCCCGGATAAATCGTCGTTCAGATGGGCGTAACGGGCGTCGGGCAAATGGTTCTCACGGTAAGCCCGCCGACCGGCTTCAGGCTCCATCAAATTAAAACGGCAATCCACGATGACCCAATGGGGATCATGCAGATGGCTTTTCAGGGCGGCAATGTCGATCAGCGTTGTATAGGGCATCGGTTTCTTTGGGTTTGGGACGGATCAGGGAGGGGGCGTCAGCCAGTCCAGGCGCGTTTCGCCCTGTTCGCTGCGGTGCAGTCGTTGCCGCAATTCCGGCAATAATCGTTTCAGCAATTCATCAAATTGCCAAGGCGGGTTGACGATGATCATGCCGCAACCGTGCAGGCCGAATGGTGCGTCATAAGGCTGCAAACCCAGTTCTGCACACAACATCGCCGGAATGGCCAACTCCCGCAGGGCGCGACGCCAACGCAGACTGGGGGCGCGATCCAGAATTGGATACCAGAGCGCAATGATGCCGCCTGCCCAGCGCCGGTGAATGACTTGCACGGCTTCAAGCAACCGGTCAAATTCATCCCGCAATTCAAAAGCGGGATCGATGAACACCAGTCCGCGGCGTGCTGCCGGCGGTAAAAAAGCCTTGAAGACAGCATAACCATCAGCATGATGCACAGCGGTCTGGCGGTCGCTGGCAAATTCCGCTTTCAGCACAGGATAATCGCCGGGATGCAGTTCGGTGAGAATCAGCCGGTCGTCTGGCCGTAATAAGGTGCGAATCAGCCGGGGCGAACCAGGGTAATAACGCAACTCGCCATTCGGATTCAGCGCCCGCACTTGCTCCCGGTATTCACTCAATTCCGGCCCTAGCGCTGACTGATTCCACAACCGGCCAATACCGTCCGCATATTCCTGATTTTTAGCTGCCGAGGCGGAATGCAGATCATAACGGCCAGTTCCGGCATGAGTGTCAAGGACGCAAAACGGCTTGTCCTTGCGCCGTAGCGCCTGAACCAGTTGCAGCAAGAGGGTGTGCTTGAAGACATCGGCGAAATTGCCGGCATGAAAGGCGTGGCGGTAACTCAGCATGGTCTTCCCAGTTCACGGCAGAAAAGCAATCAATCCGGCCCATGGCAGATACGGAATAAAGCCAGGAATAAATCTGGTTTTTTCATCTTTTTCCGTGCGTTCCACGCTTTTCATGGGCAGCGTTTTTATGGTTTCTGCCGTGGATGGCAGCTTTCAATCCGCATACTGCTTTAGCCGCACCGGTCGTCGCCGCGCTCCCCAGACTCCTGGTTCAGCCTCAAATACTCCGGCGCAGAGTGTCCCGCAAGCATTGCAATGTCCCTCAGCAGTCAGGTTCCAGACACCCAGGGTGTACCAGTCGCGCCCAATCAGTTTCTGGCCGCAGTGATGGCAGTAAGTGCTATCGCCCTTTTCATCGTGAACATTGCCCGTGTAGGCATAGCGGATACCGTTATTCAGAGCAATTCGCCGCGCCCGACTCAGTGTCGATGGTGGAGTCGGCGAATGGCTCGTCATCTTCCAGTCGGGATGAAAGGCGGTGAAATGCAGCGGCACGTCCGGCCCCAAAGTTTCCATGACCCATTGAGTCAGCGCCTCCAGTTCACTGTCGGAATCATTCTCGCCAGGAATCAGCAGGGTAGTGATTTCAAACCAGACGCTGGTTTCCCGTTTCAGATAAACCAGGGTGTCCAGCACCGGTTGCAAATGGCCGCCGCAGATTTTCCAGTAGAAATTTTCGGTGAATGCTTTGAGGTCGATATTGGCGGCGTCCATGTATTGGTAGAATTCCCGACGCGGTTCATCGCACATATAACCGGCCGTCACCGCCACTGATTGGATCCCGTATTCCCGGCAGGCGATGGCGGTGTCCATGGCGTACTCCATAAAGATCACCGGGTCGTTATAGGTATAGGCGACGCTGCGGCAGCCTAATTCATGAGCGACCCGCGCCAGTTTCAACGGCGAGGCTTCATCAGCCAGCGTATCCATTTCACGGGATTTGCTCATATCCCAGTTCTGGCAAAATTTGCAGGCCAGGTTGCAGCCGGCGGTGCCGAAGGACAATACCGGAGTGCCGGGCAGAAAATGATTGAGCGGCTTCTTCTCAATCGGATCAATGCAGAACCCGCTGGAGCGGCCATAGCTGGTTAGCATGATTTGCCCGTTGTGACGCCCGCGCACGAAACACAGGCCCTGCTGGCCTTCATGCAGCTTGCAATAGCGCGGACACACGTCGCACTGGATACGGCCATCATCAAGGACGCGCCAGTGTCTGGTGGGAAAGAAGTCGGTAGCGACTCTCGTGTCCAAGGTGGTTTTGGTGGTTGCGTTCATAACGGCCTCGTGGTCAAAGGCTCTGGTTTTATGTTAAATCCGGCTGACGCTGCCGCCAGCGGGAAGATTTTGTTGGTGGATTTGACCCGTGACGGGCGAATTTGACGCCCTATACTCTAATACAGATTGGCAACATTGTCGGAGGATGCCATGCAAACGGTACGCATTCCCGCTGTCGCCGGACAGTTCTATCCGGCGGATCCCGCCCAACTGCATACGCAGTTGCAGCAATTCCTCAGTCAGGTTGAGCCGCCGGCGGAACCGCCGCCCAAGGCGATTATCGTTCCGCACGCTGGGTACATTTATTCCGGACCCATCGCCGCTTCGGCCTACGCCCGGCTTAAAGCGGCCCGTCACCTCATTACTCGGGTGGTGTTGCTCGGCCCGAGTCACCGGGTCGGATTCCGGGGCATCGCGGCCAGCATGATGACTGCTTTCGCCACGCCACTCGGTCAGATTCCACTGGATCTGGAAGCGCTGGAACTCGTTCGGCAACTGCCCGAAGTTAGCTTTCTGGAGCAGGCCCACATCCAGGAACACAGTCTGGAAGTCCATCTGCCGTTTTTGCAGGCGGTGCTGGGCGATTTCAAGCTGGCGCCACTGGTGGTTGGCGATGCGAGTCCGTCAGAAGTCGGAGCGGTGCTGGAGGCGCTGTGGGGCGGGCCGGAAACCCTGATTGTCATTAGCTCCGATCTGAGCCATTACTATGATTACCAAACCGCCCGCAATATGGATGACGCCACATCCAAAGCCATTGAGGCGTTGCGCTTCGAGGACATCGGTTATGACCAGGCGTGTGGGCGCAATCCGGTGAATGGCCTGTTGTGGGTGGCGCGGCGGAAAAACCTGCACGGTGAAACCATCGATCTGCGTAATTCCGGCGACACGGCCGGGCCGCGCAACCAGGTTGTGGGGTATGGCGCTTATGTCTTTCATTGACGCGCTGTCGAAGTTGGATCGGGCGAAGCTGCTCGATGTGGCTTACGCTTCAATCCGGCACGGTCTGGATCACGGTCAGGCGCTGCCGGTTAACCCGGAGGACTATCCCGAGACCCTGCGATGGCTGCGGGCGACCTTTGTGACGCTGGAAATCGGGGGGCAATTGCGCGGTTGCATCGGCGCATTGGCGGCATATCAACCGCTGGTGCAGGATGTCGCTGCTCATGCCTATGCCGCGGCGTTCGAGGATCCGCGCTTTCCGGAAGTACGGGCCGATGAGTTTCCCAAGCTGGAACTGCACATTTCAGTGTTGTCGCCGCCGGAGCCATTGCGCTTTGCTTCCGAAGCGGAATTGCTGGCGCAACTGCGTCCCGGCGTGGACGGGTTGATCCTGCATTTCCACCATTACCGTTCCACCTTTCTGCCGGCGGTGTGGGAGCATCTGCCCGATCCTTATGTGTTCCTGGCCCAACTCAAGCAGAAAGCCGGGTTGCCGCTGGATTTCTGGTCGCCGGAATTGCAGGCGGAACGCTACACGGCGGAGTATTTCGGCGCTGCGGATGAGTGCTGAGTCTGCCGCAATCGTCGCACATCGGCCGGCGTGTCCACATCCCAGCCCGTCGGCAGCTCCGCCCAGTGCAGACCGGCCCGCCTGAGCCGGCGATGAGTTGCCGCCAACACGGTTGGCGTACCCCAGGCGATGTCCCGGAACAGCGCCGGGGCCGGCTGGTTCAGACCGATCATCAGATAGCCGCCATCCGCCGCCGGTCCCAGCACCGCTTCCGCACCGGCGGTGAGCTGGCGGAAGGCGTCCCGCAGTTCCTCTTCGCCCAGCGACACGCAATCGCCGCCGATTAACACCGCAGAGTGACCTTCGGCCAAGGACCGGTTCAGTGCATGATTCATCCGTCGGCCCAGATCGCCGCTGCATTGCCGGCGCAGTCGGACCCCTTCATCGCGTCGACAGGCGATAAAGAAGCCATGCCGCCCGTCCGGCGCTCCCCAGAGTTCAATCGGGCATAGCCGGGCCGCCCGGGCGATCGCCAGGGTCCGCCGCAGCAGTTTTTTATACAGTTCCGCCGCGCCGCGCCAGCCAAGCTGTCCCGCCAGCCGGGTTTTAACCTGACCGGGAACCGGCGCTTTGGCAAAAATCAGCAGTCGGGCGTCGGGAAATTCGTAATGGTCGTTCATCAACGGTAGTAAATCCGGGCCAGTTGATCAGGATTGACGCCCAGAAAGTACGCCAGCCGCAGTCGCCACATCAGCAAAATGGTGCGAAACACGCCAGCACGCTCCCAGCGTCGGCTGGAGGTGGTCAGTCGCGGGCGCAGGCACACCGGCGGGCTGCGCCGTTGGAGCAACCGGCTGAGGGCGATATCTTCCATCAAGGCAATGGGCGGATAGCCGCCGACTTGTTCGAATCGCTCGCGGCGCACGAAAATGCCTTGATCGCCGGTGGCGATGCCCGTCAGGCGGGAACGTAGATTCATCAGGATTTCGACCATCCGCAGGGCGGGGTGTGCGCCGGACAGGCGGACATCGAAGCGGCCCCAATGCCGGTTGGGGTCAGCCAAGGCGGTCTGAATCAAGGTGATGGCTTCCGCCGGGGGCAGACTGTCTGCGTGCAGAAACCAGAGAATCTCGCTTTGGGTGACCGCTGCGCCGGCGTTCATTTGCGCCGCCCGGCCCTTGGGCGCGAC
>JAJHPN010000227.1 GCA_020890855.1 Candidatus Contendibacter sp.
ATCTGTCGGTAATTCTACTGGATTCACCGTCAATCGCCCCGGCCACCCCGCCAGTCGGGCCTGAATGAGGGATTGAGTGGCTATTCTGCCGCCGTTCTGGCTTTCCCAAGCCGATTTATGTGGCGCAATGACTGGATCGCGAATACTGGGACCTGGTTCGCCAGTTTTAATCAAGGAAATATCATCCAGCCAATATCCACCACTGCTGATCGGTGACCGGCGCGGTTGCAAAGCGAGGGTGAGCCAGCGCAACTGTTTCCAGTCTTCAATACCGTTTATCCGATTTAACGGAATGCGGATCCGCCGCCAATTTCCGGTAATGCCGCTAATGACATAGCTGCCCTGACGCAATAGTCCAGGCGGACCTCCCGGTAATGGTTGCTTGAATTCCAGCTTTAGCGTATCCGCATAGCCCGTTTGCTCATCGCCGCGAATCCACAATTCCAGATGATCATAAGTCGAGGCGTCGAGGTTGGGCAGGCGCAATTGCCAACCCATTGCTTCAGTCGCACCAGGGAAAAAACGATAGCGAAGGTGCAGCGCCCGTCGACTATCAGGCCGTTGCGCGGGTTCGAGGCGATAACTGAGGAGTCCGGGATAATGCCCTGGTTCAGTGGTCCAGCCGCTCATCATAATACCCGGCGTTGGACTCAGGATCCGCTCAAAATCATGTAAAACCAGTGGCGGAATGACTGAGTCAGCCGCAGAGGCCGCCCCTCCGAATGAAATTAAACTGCCGGTAATGATCATGGCGCACAGCCAGATCGAAAGTAATACCCATTCTGGGTAGGTTTTGGTCTTCATGGTTCTCGCTTTCCGCCATTCCCGCGAAGGTGGGAATCCAGTCAGCCGCTAAAATAACGGGATACCCGCTGGCGCGGGGATGAGGAATGGAGTGGTTTTTGACCTGAAAAAGGCAAAGTCTATTGGGAAACGGGGTAGTGCCCTAAATTTAGGACACTACCGGAAACGGTAGAATTTACGGCCTTCTGCGTTGCGTCACCCCTTCGCGGATCGGCAACCCGTCAGGTTGTGGCGCTAAAACCGGGGGAGCGGGTGATTGCGGAATTTGCGGTTGTCCGATACGCGCTCAACTGGCGTTGAGCCAGATCAATCTGCGCCTGAGTAATGCCCAGCGCCGCCGCCGCCGCCACTGCCCGATCCTGTGGCGAAGGATCCGCCGGAGCCAGCGCCGCCCGCCGCACCTGCTGCAATTTCTGAATGGTGGCTTTCGGGTCATTCGGCGCCGGCGACCGGTCGATGCTGACTTCGCCGCCGGTGGCGTAAGCACGCCCATCCGGCCCGGTAGTATAGGAAAACCGGGCCCCGCCCCGCACATACATTCCGCCAACCGCGACATGCGCCGCCTCATGCGTGCGGACTTGCCGATCCCGTTGCGCTAATTGACTGATCAGGGCAGCGGTTTGGGCGTCTTGTGGTTGGAGTGGACTGGCGGTGTTAGCGGTTAGCGGCGAAGCTGCGTTCCCGGCGTCCGGCGCAGCAGTTTCAGCGTCTTGTGGTTGCGTCGGATCCGTGGAGTGCTCACCAGCACCCGCATTATTGGCGACTGAACGCGGCTGATTCGCCGCTGGAAATGTGGTCGGCCAAGCGTGAACAACTGCACCGATGCGGTCCATAACGCCCTCCTGCGCTCATGGCGATGGAGTATTTCCATTCCGTATTTTAGCACCGGACGGGGCAGGCGGCGGATGGCGATCCGGCTAAGGCGATCCCTGCTGGAACGCAGTATGGATCGCTCGCAGACTGACGACTGCGCCTGCCGCTAACTTGTAATCCACCAACCGGGAGACGTGGGTGTCGCCCGGATTGATCTCGACGGTGGGAATGCCGCTTTGACTGGCCCGCGCTACTGGCCCGGCGATGTAGGGAAAGACGCTGGTGGTGCCAATGCTGAACACCAGATCAAAGCCTTGATCCAGCTCGGCGTAAAGGTGCTGGATGGCGGCCGATGGCAGCATTTCGCCAAACAGCACCACTCGTGGCCGCACCAGCGCCTGGCAATGCGGGCAGGATGGTGGTATGGACAAACCGCTGTAATCGGGCACGGTAGCGGTGTAATCGCACTGGGTGCAAAGCAGATCATGAATATCGCCGTGAATCTCAATCAGATTGCGACTGCCGGCGTCGCGGTGAAAACCATCGATGTTCTGGGTTAACACGCAGACCTCAAACTGATTCTGCCATTCGGCGATGATGGTGTGCGCCTCATTAAACCGCGCTCCCCGGCAGGCGCTTTCAATCTGGCCGAGATATTTCCAGGTGATGGCCGGATTGGCTTCCAGCATCGATCCGGACAGGGCGGTTTCAATGGAAAAACTCTCCTCGGTCGCCTGATCGTTGTATAACCCGCCAATACCGCGATAGGTCGGCAGGCCGGAATCAGCCGAAATACCGGCGCCAGTGATGAACAGCAGCCGGCGAGCGCGGCGCAGTTCTCCGGCGATGCGAGCGACAATGGCGGGATCGGGATGATTCATGGCGTGGCCTCGCTGAATTGGACAGTAGATCAGGATCGGGAATCAGCCAGTCAATAACGTATAAAGCGCTTCAAATTCGCGGCTCAATTTGTGGCGAGGATCGAGGTGGATCATCGGCAGCGCCTGCACGTGCGATTCACGGATTTTGATCGAAGCGGACAAAAAGGCTTCCAGCACCGGCAAGCCTTCGGCCCGCAGTTCTCCGATCAGCCGGGTCGGCAGATTGGCGCGGGCCTGATACTGATTGACTACGATGCCTTCCACCCGCAAGTCGCGATTATGGTCAGCCTGGATTTCACGGACGCTGTCCATCAGGGTGTACAGGGCGCGGCGGGAGAAGTCGTCACAATCAAAGGGAATCAGGCAGGTATCGGCGGCGATCAGCGCCGAGCGGGTGTAGAAATTCAACGCGGGCGGGGTATCAATAAAAATTTCGTCGATGTCCTTGAAGCTGTCCAGCGCCTCGCGCAGCTTGTACATCTTGTAACGGGATTCCAGCTTGATTTGCAGGTCTTCGAGCCGGGGATCGGAGGGCAGCACGCCCAGATTGGCGAATGGGGTAGGAACCACGTAAGCACCTGGCTTATCGGCGAACATCTTGTAATTGAGGATGTCATCGAAAAAATGCGCCAGGGTTTTTTTCTGCTCATCGAGCGCCGCGCCCAGCAGATAGCGGGAAGCATTGGCCTGCGGGTCGAGGTCGACCACCAGTGTTCGCCGACCGCGGGCGGCGCTGATAGCGGCCAGATTACAAGCGATGGTGGATTTACCCACTCCTCCTTTCTGGTTGAAGACGACTCGGCGCATAGCGGTTTCCACGGTTTTGTTGGGGTTTCCGGCAAGTGTAGTCAAGCAGCGCGAGGGCGTCGAGATGA
>JAJHPN010000189.1 GCA_020890855.1 Candidatus Contendibacter sp.
AAAACGCCATGTTGTACGCATCGCCCAATCAACCCGGTTCCAAAGTCAGCTTCAAATCCCGCTATGAAAATTTTATCGGCGGCCAATGGGTGGCGCCGGTAAAAGGCTCGTATTTTGAAAATAGTAGTCCGGTTACTGGCCAAGGATTTTGCGAAGTGCCGCGTTCTACTGCCGAGGATATTGAGCTGGCGCTGGACGCCGCTCATGCCGCTGCCCCGGCTTGGGGTCGCACCTCGGCAGCGGAACGGGCCAATCGGATCAATCTCATCGCCGACCGTATTGAAGCTAATCTGGAGATGCTGGCAGTCGCCGAAACCTGGGACAATGGCAAGCCGGTGCGGGAAACTCTGGCCGCCGATTTGCCGCTGGCGATTGACCACTTCCGCTATTTTGCTGGCTGCATCCGCGCTCAGGAAGGGGCGCTGTCAGAAATTGATGACGATACTGTTGCTTATCACTTCCACGAGCCACTGGGTGTGGTCGGCCAGATCATTCCCTGGAATTTCCCGATCCTGATGGCGGTCTGGAAACTGGCCCCCGCGCTGGCCGCCGGTAATTGCGTGGTGCTGAAACCTGCCGAGCAGACGCCGGCTTCGATTCTGGTGCTAATGGAGCTGATTCAAGACCTGCTGCCGGCCGGGGTGCTGAATGTAGTCAACGGTTTTGGTCTGGAAGCCGGTAAACCGCTGGCCTCCAGCCCGCGCATCGCCAAGATTGCTTTCACCGGCGAAACCACCACTGGGCGGTTGATCATGCAGTACGCCGCGCAAAACCTGATTCCGGTCACGCTGGAACTGGGCGGCAAATCGCCCAACATTTTCTTTGCCGATGTCTGCGCCCAGGACGACGACTTTTTCGACAAGTCCCTGGAAGGTTTCGCCATGTTCGCGCTGAATCAGGGTGAAGTCTGTACCTGCCCGTCGCGGGCGCTGATTCAGGAATCCAGCTACGATCGCTTTATGGAGCGGGCGCTGGCGCGGGTGAAAGCCATCAAACAAGGACATCCACTCGACACCACCACCATGCTTGGAGCCCAGGCCTCCTCTGAGCAGATGCATAAAATTCTCAGTTACTTCGATATCGGTCGCCAAGAAGGCGCGGAATGTCTGACTGGCGGGCAGCGCACCGAATTAGGCGGTGAACTGCGGGATGGCTACTACATTCAGCCGACCGTATTTCAAGGACATAATCGGATGAGGCTGTTCCAGGAAGAAATTTTCGGGCCGGTGCTGGCTGTGACCACATTCAAAGACGCTGCGGATGCGCTGGCGATTGCCAACGACACGCTGTATGGCTTGGGCGCCGGGGTGTGGAGCCGCGATATGAACGTTGCCTACCGGATGGGGCGTGGCATCAAAGCGGGCCGGGTGTGGACCAACTGCTACCACTTATACCCGGCGCACGCCGCATTCGGTGGTTACAAGCAGTCCGGGATCGGGCGTGAGAATCATCGGATGATGCTGGATCACTATCAGCAGACCAAGAATCTGCTGGTCAGCTACAACCCCAAGGCGATGGGCTTCTTCTAACCGCGAATCATGGGGTCGGCGGCTCGCCGGCCTCTCCCATAACGAGGAGGCGCAATGACCACCGTTCCCCGCGTTTTGGCGACCGATGCTGCTTTGGACTTAATCAGCCGGCTGAAGGTCAAGCACGGTTCTCTGATGTTTCACCAGTCCGGCGGCTGCTGCGATGGCAGTTCACCGATGTGCTACCCCGACGGTGAATTGATCGTCGGCGACAGCGATGTGCGGTTGGGTGAGATCGGAGGCTGCCCGTTTTATATGAGCGTCGCTCAGTACGAATACTGGAAACATACCCAACTGACGATTGATGTCGTCCCCGGACGGGGTGGGATGTTTTCCTTGGAAGGTCCGGAAGGTTTACGGTTTTTGACCCGCTCACGGTTATTCAGCGACGAGGAACAGGCCGCGCTGCATATTGCGCCAGCCGCAACCTCAGCCGCCTAACACCAAGTCTTGAATTGAGCCGCTTTTGATCTGAAAAAAGCCGGATTTATGCCAGGTCCATTTGGCCTTTGGCAACAACCTGGTCAGTAGTGATCGAAGCGGGGTGTAAGGGGTTAGTCATCGGATTTTGTCCGATCCGATGGCAGGCTCAACTTTCCAAGGTGAGATTACGGCAGCGCGTTTCATGCAGAAAAGCTGAGGCCACAATAGCGATCGTGACGCAGCCCAGCATGAGAAAAAACCCCGCCTGGTAGTCGGCGGCGCTGTACACGCGCACCCCGTTGACCAACTGACCGCCCCAGCGCAAATCAAGGATCCAGCCAAACAACGGTTGGAGGATGCCCGCACCCAGGAACAGGCCGGTATTGACCAGGGCGATGGCCATGCCCGCCAGAGCGGGGGCGACCACTTCCTTGGCGCTGGCGTAGGTCAGCACAAAAGACCCGCAACTAAAACCCATCAGGACAAACCAGGCCATGCCCGCCACGCCCGGTGTCCAGTTTCCATAGAGGATACCCAGCCAGGCGAGTCCATACAGCAGGACACCGATAACCAGCAACGGTTTGCGGCGGCCCAACCGGTCAGAAAACCAGCCGCTGAACAGTGCGCCGCCGGCGAAACCCGCCAAAGCCAGGCTGGTGTATACGGAACCCGCAGAGCGCTCCAGGCCATGCAGATCGCGAAGAAAGGGAATCGCCCACAGGCCCAAAAACGCCAGCATACTGCCCGGCATCCCCAGATTGAGCCAGAAACCCGGCCAGACTCGGCGGGTCGCCAGTACCCCCACCAAATCATGCGACCAGTGTTGTTGTCGTCCTTCATACCGCGCATGACCATCCATCTCGCGGATCGAAGGGAAACCGGCGTCTTCGGGCGTATTGCGCACCTTGAGCCACGACAACACAGCCAGCATCAGGGCGACGCCGCCCAGGGTCACAAACACACTGCGCCATGACCAGAGGATCAGCGCTCCGGTCAAGGGTCCGGTCGCCAGAATGGCGCCAACATTGCCCAGCAACAGGGTCAGGCCACTGATGAAGCCGTAATCCCGATCGCGGAACCAGAGCGTATTGCTTTTCATCAGTCCGACGAATACAACCGACACTCCCAGTCCCACCAGAGCCCGTCCTGCCGACGCCTCCCAGAACGTATCCGCCAGGCCAAACAGGATGGAGCCAACGCCGGACACGATATTACCGAGGGTCACTGAGAGGCGTGCGCCCAGGGTGTCCGCCAACACCCCCGCCGGAATTTGCATGACGGTATAGATGTAGTAATACATCGCCGCCAGCGACCCCAGAGCCGCACCGGTAGCGCCAAAGGCTTGCATCAGGTCGGCGGAAACCACTGCCGGGGCGATCCGGTGGAAAAAAACGAGGATGTAGGCCGCCGC
>JAJHPN010000361.1 GCA_020890855.1 Candidatus Contendibacter sp.
GATGCCGATGAACACCACCATACTGACCACCGCCACCACCACCGGCGGCACTTCCAGCCGGTTCAACCGATAGGTCAGCGTCCCCAGGGACAGGAAGCCGGCCACCATCCCGGCAGCGGCCCAGAACAGATAATGCGCCGTCAACGCCCGATCGCACCCCGCGACATCTTTCAGCCACGGCCCCGCCCACAACCCCTGAATCGCCATATGGGCGCCGAGCGCCAGGGCGCCGAGCGGCGCCAGTCGCCAGAACGCCCGACTGGTGGAAATATCGACCAGGCCGCGCCATTGCGCCCGCCACTCGCTGCGGTGGCTGGTCGCCGGATGCTCCGGCACGATCAGGAAAATGGCGATCGCCGCCCAGCCGGTCAATATCGCCAACCCTGCAAACACCCCCCGCCATGAAGTCACTTGCAGGGCCGCTTCCACCGGCGCAGTTGCGGCCAACGCACCCAGACCGCCAGCCGCCATGACCCAGCCATTGACCGCCGGCAGTCGCAGCGGCGGAAACCACAGCACGAAGGTTTTAAGACTCGCCATCAGGCAGGCCGACACCCCCAAACCGATCAGCGCCCGACCCACCGTCAGCTCGCCCAGACTATCGCCGATTACGAACAAGCCCGCGCCGCCGGCGGCCAGCAGCAACAGGATCGCCTCGACCTTGGGCGGGCTATAGCGGTCGATCAGCACCCCCAGCGGCAACTGGAACGCGCCAAAAGCCAGTAGATAGACGCTGGTCAGCAAACCCAGCGCCGCAGCGTCCAGGTTCAAGTCAGCCGCCAGGTGCGGCGCCAGCACCGCGTTGATGGTGCGATAGGCGTAGGACAGGAAATAACCGGCGGCGAACGGCAGGAAAATCCGCAACAACAGCGGGAGCGGCAGGGTTTGGGATGAGGGTGGCGAAGGCGCTGGGGGCTGCGACATGACGGTCTCCATATCCAATCAATGCGATCTAATGGGGTAAATCGCGGGAATTATGTTGGATAATACCGTCATGAACGACGACAAACCTGAGCAAGATTCACTCGAACCGGAATCACCGCTGCCGCCCAGCAAAAGCCAGCGCAAGCGGGAAGCCACCGCCTTGCAGGATCTGGGCGAGCAACTGGTGAAACTGACCCCGGCGCAATTGCACCGGATTCCATTGCCGGAAGAGTTGCTGGCGACCGTGCGCCTGACGCAAACCATTGCCCAGCGGGGCGGGCGCAAGCGCCAGATGCAGTACATCGGCAAATTGATGCGTCGGCTGGACGAGTCGGAAGTCGAACCGATCCGTGCGGCGCTGGCGACCATGCAGGTGGCGCGCTACTAATCCGGACGGGTAACCCTGTACCCCGCTCCACCTCAGCCACCACTCGCCCCGGAGTTTCCCCTGACCACCCTGCCCCGCTCCTGGTTGCTGTTGCTCGGTGCGCTGATCGCCTTTGCGCCGATGTCAATCGACATGTACCTGCCCAGCCTGCCGACCATCGCCGCCGAGTTTGGCGTTACGGCGTCCGCCGCGCAGTTCACCTTGTCCAGTTTCTTCATCGGTCTGGCGATCGGCCAGGCGATTCATGGACCGCTGGCTGACCGCTACGGACGCAAGCCGCCGCTGTACGCCGGACTGGTTTTATATATCGTCGCCTCGGTTGGTTGCGCGCTCACCCCGAACATTGCAGCGCTGACCGTGTTGCGGTTTATCCAGGCGGTGGGCGGCTGCGCCGGAGTAGTCATCGCCCGCGCCATTGTCCGTGACCGTTGCGACGCCCAAGCCTCGGCGCGCATCTATTCATTGCTGATGCTGATCATGGGTCTGGCCCCGATCCTGGCGCCGTTCATCGGCGGCTGGATTCTGGCCCTGGCCGGCTGGCGGGCCATTTTCGGAACATTGGCGCTGTTTGGATGCGCCGTGCTGCTGGCGGTCTGGCGCTATTTGCCGGAAACCCGCCCGGCGGACAGCGACGCCAGCGCTGGCGTCGGCCCCGCTTTACGGGTCTACGGCGAGTTGCTGCGCGACCGGCGCTTTCTCGGCTACACCCTGAGCGGCGGTTTTGCTGCAGCGGGGATGTTCGCCTACATCACCGGCTCGCCACAGGTCTTTATCACCCTTTATGGCGTGCCGGCGCAGAACTACGGCTGGCTGTTCGGGCTGAATGCGCTGGGCCTGATCGCCGGTTCGCAATACAACCGCCGCCTGTTGCTGCGCCATAGCGCTGACGCGATCCTGCGCCGGGCCAATCGCGCCACGGTCATACTCGGCCTGGCGCTGGTCGCGATTGCGGCCAGTGGGTGGGGTGGTTTGCCGGGATTGCTGGTTCCACTGTTCGGCTATCTGGCAGCCCTGGGCTTCACCGGGCCGAACGCCGTCGCCAACGCTCTTGCGCATCAGGGCATGCGGGCTGGCAGCGCCTCGGCATTGATTGGCGCGCTGCAATTCGGAACCGCCACGCTATCCAGCGCTATGGTCGGCTTACTGGGCAGCGAGTCGGCGTTGCCGATGGCGGCGGTCATTGCCGGCTGCGGATTGCTGGCCTATGGCGCCCATCGCCTGTTGGTCGGCAACGATCCCTAGCGGTTGATCCGGTGCATCCCGGCAGGAATTTAGCGATCATTCCTCAACGTCTTTGCGACTTTTAGCCGCCACCGGCCCCGACCAAACCGTCCGCAATTTTCTGACCGCCGTTTATCCCGTCCCGACCACTCTGACGACACGTTCTAGGCAACTCCCGATGGAATCACGCATCGCCGACATCACCCATGTCATCCAGCTTTCGGTCGCCCCCGCCTTTCTGCTGGTCGCCATTGGCAATTTGATCATGATCCTGAGCGCCCGGCTGGGGCGAATCGTGGATCGCTGGCGCGTACTCCAGGACCGGTTAGGCGCATTGACCGGCGACCCGGTGGCGGCGATGGAACAGGAACTCGCGGCCTTGACCCAGCGAGGCTCCCTGATCTATTTCGCGATTCTGTCGGCGGTGCTGGGCGCGTTGCTGGTGTGCCTGGTGGTCGCCGGAGCGTTTCTCGGCGCATTGCTGGAAGTGAAACTGGCGGAAGGGGTGGCCAGCCTGTTCGTGTTGGCCATGATCACGATGGTGGTGTCCTGGAGCCTGCTGCTGCGCGAGGTCTATCTCGCCATCCGCATCGGAACCCGCCCGCGCCGTTAGCCACGCTGGAACCCCCGTCAAAGCATCTCCACAGCGGGCTGAGTCTATCTTCTCCACCAAATCTAGCGCTGCGCAGCCGCTCACCACGGAGGTGGTGGCGGCGGCAACATCACCGGCGGCGGCGGCGCCGAATTGATGATCGCCGCCCCGATGATCGCGCCGAGCGCCACCCCGGCCACGATGGCTCCGGTCGAATCGCGATCGCCATGCCAATGCCGGCCATAGTAGCCACGGTGACCGTAGTCGTTCTCCCGATACTCCCGGGGGTAACCCGACCGATCGTAACCGCGATACCCTCGGGAGTAACCCGGTCCATCATCACCCCGGTACCCTCGATAGTAGTTTGATCCGCTATGGTAATCGCCGCCTCTGGCAGAGCCGTTATCCCACGCCTGGGCGCTCTGGAGCGGAAGTATGATCAAGGCGGCTGCCACGCCACCCAGTATCCCTTTCATTACGGTATTCATGGGCGCACTCCGGTTTGCTTGACGGGTTTTCATGCAGCATGAAGAATGCCGGAAGCATCCTGACAATTCCGTGAACAGCGCAATCCAACCTCATGGGTCGAACCGACGTTGAACGCAACACCTCCCTATGCCCCGCCTTCCGGGCCAGATCCCTCACCGAGCCTTAACACACTGTTTTGGGGTTTCTCGTCAGTCGGTCTGTCCGGTTTCGGTGGGGTGCTGCCTTTCGCCCGGCGGATGCTGGTCGAACAGCGCCACTGGATGACCGCCGAGGACTTCAATGCCCAGCTCGGGATGTGCCAGTTCCTGCCAGGCCCGAACGTGGTCAATTTGGCGGTGGTGGTGGGCAAGCGTTATCAGGGGCTGCCCGGCGCTATCGTCGCCCCGCTGGGCCTGCTCACCGGCCCGGTGCTGATCGTGCTGCTGCTGGCCTTGGTGTATGACTGCTACGGCGCGTTACCCCAGGCTCAAGGCCTGTTGCGCGGCATTGCGGCCGTAGGCTGCGGCCTGCTGTTCGCGATGGCCTGGCGGATGGGGATGGCGATCCAGGCGAAACCGGTGTTTTGGCCGTTTACCGTGTTGACGGTGAGCGGCATCGCCCTCCTCCGCTGGCCGATGCCGCTGGTGATGGCGGCCGGTCTGCTTCTGTCGGGAAGCGTCGCCTACTGGACGCTCGGCCGGAAATGATCCTCTTCGAGTTGTTCCTCGAATGCGCCTTGCTGTCCTTCGTCGCCTTTGGCGGGGCGACCGCGTTGTTACCGGAGCTGCATCGCGTCGTCGTCGACCATCATCACTGGCTGAACGACACGACCTTCACCCAGCTCTACGCCATCGCCCAGGCGGCGCCGGGGCCAAATGTGCTGGTGGTGACGTTGATCGGCTGGGAAGTGGCCGGCCTGCTCGGCGCGTTGGCGGCCACCCTCGGCATGTGCCTGCCGATGAGCGTACTGATTTACCTGCTGGTGGACCGTTGGGAGCAATGCGCGGGTCGACGCTGGCAACAGGCGATCAGCCTCGGCGTAGCGCCGCTGGCGGTCGGCCTGATCTTTTCAGGAGCGACGCTGATTGCCCAGGCGGCTGATTTTCAACTGGGGGCTTGGGTAATCGTGCTGGTCACCACCCTCCTTAACCTGCGCTACCGGACGCTGCATCCCCTCTGGCTGATTGCGGCGGGGGCCTTGGCGGGACTGAGTGGCGGGCTTTAATCCCGGACGCTGCTGGCCCAGGGACCCGTACTCTGTCATTTTGATTGGTCCTCTAAATTTTCCTGTGACTCAATCATCGGTGCGTAGGGGGATCGTCCCTTTGCCCATCTACATGTAGCGCACTCTCAAAAAATTAAAGTTTCTAGTAGGATAGTCGGCTCTCTTCGCCCGCCAGCAGGTCGGCGGATAGCAGGATCACCTCGATCTCTTCAATGATTTCCTCCTGACGCTGGCGGTTGTAGGCGAGCCGCAATCGGGCCATGTCGGCGTCCAGACGGTCCAGCGCCCGGTCCATATGAACGAGCCGCCGCCGGTTTTCGGCCATGAGCGAACTGTAGAGCGCTTCGTTGAGCGCGGCGTAAAGATGGTGTCCGGTGAGCCCGGCCAGGAAGTCGGCGGGCGACAGATTGAGTTCGGGCGGGTAGGCGCACGCCGGGGCGGGTGGCAAATCGCGCAGGGGCAGTAACCGGCGCAGCCGGATATCGCCCGTGGCGTCGCAGTGGTAGAGCGCAGAGAGTCCGTAGCCGGCCAGCGCCGCCGTAGCCAGCAGGCGGTTGAGTTCCCGGGTCAGGCGCAGCAGCACGGCCGGCACTTCATCGACGACGGTGGCGCCGGGCAGCGTCAGCGCCACCCGGGGGTCGTCAGCGAGCCGGGCGGCGAGGCGCTGGCCGACCACAGCCCAGCGGGCAGGCGCCGGGTTCGTGGCGCAGGTCCCCCGAATCCACGCCGCGATGGCTTCGTTGAAATCGCCGCAGAAGCCCTGTTCCGAGCCGACCAGCACGCACAGCTCGCGTTCTTCCCCCGGCAGGGACGCGAACTCGCCGTGCCAGGCCAGAAAGTCGGCGGCGGCGGCCTCAATGCCGGCTGCCAGGCGTTGCTGTTGGTCGAGGAAATCGCTCAGCAGACGGGTTTCCATCAGGGCCAGACTTTTCATCGCCGACAGAATGCCGGCGATGTCGGTCAGCGCGGCCAGTCGTCCGCCGATTTCACGCCGCCGGCTCATGGCCCACCCACTCGGTCGCGGCGGTGCGCCAAGCCTCGCGCCCATCGCTCAGGGTCAAACCGGACGCCGCAGCCCGTTCCAGCAGGCTGGTCAGCCGCGCCGCCAGCGCCTCTCCCGCCAAGCCATCAAGCAAATGTTCGTTATAGGCCACCAGCCAGGCCATCTGCTGCTCGGGGGACAGGGGCGAGAGACGTTGCTGTTTCAGGAGTTCCCGCAGCAGCCGCCCGCGCTGGATCTTCGTCGCGATGCCCGCCTCCAGCCGCGCCCCGAACCGGGTGAACACTTCCAATTCCAGGAACTGGAGATAGTCAAGTTTCATGCGCCCGGCCTCGGTCTTGATGGCGGTCTCCTGGGCCTGGCCGCCGATACGCGAGACCGAGCGGGTGACATCGATGGCGGGCAGGATACCCCGGGCGAAGAGCTGGGGATCCAGATAGATCTGGCCGTCGGTGATCGAGATAAGGTTGGTGGGGATGTAGGCGGCGATATCGCCCTGCTCGGTCTCGATCAGCGGCAGAGCCGTCATGCTGCCGCCGCCGCAGCGGGCGGCGAGACGGGTGGAGCGTTCCAGCAGCCGCGAGTGCAGGTAGAAGATGTCGCCCGGGTAGGCCTCCCGCCCCGGGGGTCGGCGCAGCAGCAGCGACAGCTCGCGATAGGCCCGCGCATGGGTGGTCAGATCGTCGTAGACCACCAGCACGTCGCGGCCGGCCCACATCCAGCCTTCGGCGATGGCGCAGCCGGCGAAGGGGGCGAGGTATTTAAAACCGGGCGTGGCGGTGGCCTCGGCGACGACGACGCAGGTGTAGGCCAGCGCCCCGGTGCGGCGTAGGGTGTCGAGGGTAGCCACCACTGCCGAACGCTTCTGACTGATCAGCACATAGACGCAGAGCACGGCACGACCCTGCTGGGCGACCACCAGGTCCAGCGCCAGCGCGCTCTTGCCGGCGCCGGCGTCACCGATAAGCAACTGGCGCTGCCCCTTGCCAATAGGGATCAGCGTGTCCACGATCTTGTTGCCGGAAACCAGCGGCTGGTTGACGAAGTCCCGCGCCGTGATGGGCGGCGAGGGGGCTTCCAGCGGTCGGCGGGAAACGGCGTGCGGCGCTGGGCCGCCATCGAGCGGCCGGCCCAGCGGGTCCACCACGCGGCCGAGCAGGGTGTCGCCGACGCCGATATCGAGCCCCCGGCCGGTGAGATGGGCCGCCGCGCCGGCGTTGAGACCCGCGCCCTCGGCCAGCAGGATAGCGCCGATGCGGTGTTTGCCCAAGTGAAACACCAGGGCTTCGCTGCCATCGTCGAAACGCAGGATTTCGTCCATCGCCGCCGAGGGCAGACCCTCGACCCAGACGACGCCATCGCCCACGGCGGCGGCTTTGCCCATCTCGACCAAACGCAGCCGCGGCCGGTAGTTTTGCAGCCACACGGCCTGGCGAGACAGCGGCGAGTCGAGACCTTCAGTCGGCATGATGGGTCGCGGCGGCGAATTGGGCCAGTTCGTCGGCCAGGGAGAAATTCAGTTGCCACGATCCCAACGCCAGCCGTAAACCGGCGCCCAACTGAGCGTCTATGCGGAAATCCAGGTCTGGGGAAACGCCCAACCGGGCGGCGAGCGTCGCCCCGATGCGCTCTCGCTGCTCCTCGGTCAGGGGAAAAGCGCTGGCGACCAGCACCCGTGCGCCGGGCATCCGGGCCGCTGTGGTGATTCCATTGAGCAGGTCCGCGGGTAACGCTGCGAAATCCTCCAGGCCGGCCTCGACGAGGCGCGCTTCCAGTTCCGGGCTGGCCAGCCGGGCGAGCAGGGCTGTGGCGAACCGGCGCGCCTGTTCCAGCGCCTGGCTTTCCAGATCGAGCCGTAGTGCTTCCTGGCGGTGGGCGTCCTGGGCCGCGCTGCGTTCCCGCTCCTGGGCCAGGGCGTGGGCCAGCGCCTGCATCTGGCGCGACCGCTCAGCGGTTAGTTCCTGCTCAAAGCGGGCTTGCCGAGTCGCCTTTTCCTGCTCCCAGTCGGCCAACCGGTTTTCGAACTGCGTTCGCAATGCTCCGGCGCGGTTTTCGACCTCCCGCGCTTCGGCCAGGGTGCGCTCGATGCCAGCGCGCCGCCGGGCGAGAGTCTCCAGCACCGGCCGATAGAGAAAGTTTTGCAGTATCCACACCAGAACCAGGAAGTTAATGACTTCCAGAATAAAGGTGGTCCAGTCAATGGCCATGGCGCACCTACTTGAGCAGGTATTCCAGCAGCGGATTGCGGAACAGGATGATGAGTACGATCACCAGCACATAGATGGCCAGCGACTCGATCATCGCCAGGCCAATGAACAGGGTGCGGGAAATGGACTTCTCCGCCTCGGGCTGGCGCGCCAGCGAATCCAGGGCCTGGGTGATGGCGCGGCCCATGGCGATGGCGGGAAAGATGATGCCTACCGCGATGGCCAGCGCCGCCGCCACGGTGGAAATCAGGACAAACCAGTACATGTCGCTCATCGGGTCTTTCCTTTCGGTCTGGAATTGGATTCCTCGCGGGACTGCATGCCGCCGGCGATATAGATCAGCGCCAGCATGCCGAAAATGTAGGCCTGCACCAGAGCCTCGATGACGTGCAGCATCAACACCGGCACCGGCGCCAGCAGTCCGGCCACCAGCAACACCAGCAGGGCGGCCATCTCCAGACTCATAATATTGCCGAACAACCGTATCGCCAGGGCCAGTGTGCGCGACAGCTCACCCAGCAGGTGAAACGGCAGCAGGACCGGATTGGGCGCCAGATAATGGCGCAGGTAGGCCTTGAGGCCAGCGCTGCAGATGCCGAACCAGTGCACCGAGAGGAAGACCAGGAAGGCCAGCGCCGCGGTGGCGGACAGGTCGCCGGTCGGTGAATGCAAGCCCGGGACGAGGCCGGTGAGATTGGCCGTGGCGACAAACAGCCACAGGCTGCCGACGAAAGGCAGAATGCGCTGGGTCTCTTCCGGCAGTACGGCCGCGATGGCGGCTTCGATCGTTTGCACCACGCCCTCGGCCAGGGTTTGCGGGAAGCCCGGATTTTCCGTAGACAGATGGCGCGTCAACAGCCCACAGATCAGCCCGAGCGCCAGCAGGATGCCCCAGGTGGTCGCCACGGTGGCGGTAATCCCGAAGGGGCCGACCTGAAAGAGAACGGGAACGGTGTCCATCACCAGTGCCTGCGGATGAAGAGATAGACGTTGAGGACGCCGAGCGCGAGACCCAGCAGGATCAGATTCACCGTCCAGCGCACCGAGTAGCCCTCGTGCAAACCGTCCAGCCAGCGACCGAGGTAGGCCCCGCCGATCAGCGGCAACAGAAACAGCACCGACAGAGTGCCAAGGAACACCGTCTGGGCGAGCAGGGAGCGGCGACCGCGCTCGGCTTCCGCGAGTCGCCGGGTGTCGCGCGCCACGTCTCGACGCCACTGTTCGTCGTTCATGACCGCCACCGGTCGATTTGGCGCAAGCGCCGGAACAGCTCGTGCTCCAGCCGGTGCAGGTTATCCTTAACGGCCTTCAGCTCCGCTTCTTCCCGCGCCAGTTGCCCGGCCAACAGCGCCGAGATGCGGCCGTAGTCGTCGTCCACCCGATAGCGGCGGGTGTTCACGAACAGATCGTCGCCGACGAAGCGCAGCACCGCGCCCGGACAGGCCAGATAGCGCCAGGGTCCGTCGCCGATCCGAAAACGGGCCAGGCCGTAGTCGAGCACAGTCAGGAAGTGCGCGCGGCCGGGCAGGATGCCGAAACCGCCGCTGGCGTCGGCGCCGACGAAGCTCGCCACGCCCGGAATGCGCTCACCGTGGGTGGCGCTCGCCAGGTGCAGGGTGAAGCCGCTCACGATTCATTCTCCATGCCGGCGCGCATATAGCACTGATCTTCGGGCCAATCATCGTAATCGCCGCGCAGGAAAGCTTCGCAATCGGCGAGCGTCACGGCCAACGGCACCGAGGCGCCCGCGATGCCGGTGTGGCCGGCGACCACGAAGAAGGGCTGGGTGAGATAACGCTCCAGCCGCCGCGCCCGGTGTACGACGCGCCGGTCGGTCTCGGACAGGGCCTCGATACCCAGCATGGCGATGATGTCCTCCAGCTCGCGGTAGCGGGCCAGGTGCTCGCGCACCGCCTGCGCCACCCGGTAATGGCGTTCGCCCAGGAAGGCGCGGTCAAGCAGAGCGCTGCTGGATGCGAGAGGATCAACCGCCGGGTAGATGCCCTTGGCGGCCTGCGCGCGGGACAGGATCACGGTGGCGTCCAGATGGGCGAGGATCGCGCCGACTGCCGGGTCGGTCATGTCGTCGGCGGGCACGTACACCGCTTCCACCGCCGTGATGTTGCCGTTGCGCGTGGACAGGATGCGCTCCTGCAATTCCGCCACCTCGGAGAGCAGGGTCGGCTGGTAACCCATCGTGGCCGGCATGCGCCCGAGCAGACCGGAAATCTCACTGCCCGCCTGGACGAAGCGAAAGGCGTTGTCCATCAGGAACAGCACCTCGCTGGCCACGTTGTCGCGCAGGTATTCCGCATAGGTCAGCGCGGCGAGTCCGATGCGGAAGCGCACGCCGGGCGACTCGTCCATCTGTCCGAACACCATCAGGGTGCGCGGCATCACGCCGGCGTCCTGCATGTCATGCCACAGTTCATGCCCCTCGCGGATGCGCTCGCCCACGCCCGCGAACACCGAAACGCCCTGATGGAGCCGCACGATCGCGTGCATGAACTCCATGATCAGCACCGTCTTGCCTACCCCCGCGCCGCCGAACAGGCCGGTCTTGCCGCCGCGCACGAAGGGGCACAGCAGGTCGATCACCTTGATTCCAGTGGGCAGCATCTCGCCCATCGTCGCGGCCTCGGAGAGCGGCGGCGGCGCAACGACGATAGGGCGGTATCCCTCGGGCGCCAACGCCGGGCCGCCATCCAGCGGCCGGCCGAACGCATCCAGCAAGCGGCCCAGGCAAGCGGGCGCAACGGGTACTGCGAGCGGCCCGCCGGCGTCGAACACCGAAAGTTCGCGTTTCAGGCCGGCAGTGCGGTGCAGGGCGATGGCGCGGACCCGTTGCTCGTCCAGATGGCGATGAACCTCGAAGTGATACCGCTCATCGTTCAGGCAGACGTAGAGCGCCTGGCGGAGCGGAGGCAGGCGCGTGCATCGGATGTCGATCACCGCGCCATGCACTTCCTCGATGACGCCCAGCGCCGGGGCGGTGGGCGCCAGGCAGGCCGGCGCGATGGGATCGGAAGGATGATCGCTGTCGCACATTATGAGGGCCGCGACTTCAGGCCGCCGCCAGCAGCCAGCACCCTAACAGCGGTTAACAACAATAAGGGGAAGCGGCGGTTATGCATCGTGATTTTCCAGAGAGGAATGAGGCGTCGCTGCTTCGGCTCGCACCTTCAGCCAATGCACGGTCCGCGTTTCCGGTTCTGGTTGCAGGGTGACGTGTTGAATACCGAAGCGTTCGGCCAGTAGCGCATGGCAGGCATTCAGCACCGTTTCCCACTGCCGTAAATCCCGCACCACCAGATGAGCGGACAGCATCACCTGCTCTGAAGCGACGCTCCAGATATGCAGGTCATGCACCGACGCCACCCCCGACGCCGTCGCCAGCGCCCGCCCGACCTCCTCCGGCGCGAGATTGAACGGCGTCCCTTCCATCAAGCCGTGCAGCGCCTCACGCAGCAGGCGCAGGCTGGATACGACGATCAGTGCGCTGATGCCCAACGACAGCAACGGATCAACGGGCGTCCAGCCGGTGAAGGCGATCACAATGCCGGAGAGCAGGGCGGCCACCGAGCCGAGCAGATCGCCGAGAACGTGCAGCAACGCAGCCCGGGTATTCAGATTCCGCGCCCCGCGACTCAGCAACCAGGCCACCAGCAGGTTAATCGCCAGCCCCGCCGCAGCGGCCAGCGACACCGCCTCACCGATCACCGGTTGCGGATTGTGCAGGCGCTGGACGGCGGAGACGGCAATCCAGGCGACCAGGATCAGCAGCGCCAGACTGTTGGCCATGGCCGCCAGAAATTCGGCCCGCCCGAAACCATAGCTGTGCCGCGCCGACGCCGGGCGACGGGCCAGCCAGGCCGCAATCGCCGCCAGGGTGAGCGCGGCGGCGTCATTGACCATGTGGCCGGCGTCGGCGACCAGCGCCAGCGATCCCGCCCACCAGCCGACGCCCGCTTCAACGACGGCATAAACCACGGTGAGTCCGGTCGCCAGCCACAGCATCCTGCCCACAGTTTCAGGATGATGCGAATGATCGGGGTGGGTGTGCATAGCGGACGGCTCGGGCGGTCAGGCGCTTAATAACGTCTTGATGTCGTCCACCGATAACACCTTGCCCATGCTTTTGATCTCGCCATTCACCGCCAGCGCCGGGGTGCGGGTCACTCCGGCGTCAATAATGGCGTTCATATCGGTGACTTTCTCCAGCTCATACTCCAGCCCGAGCGCTTGCGCAGCGGCTTCGGTGTGTTGACCGAGCGTCTTGCATTTCGCGCAACCGCTGCCGAGAACTTGAAACGTGATCATGGTCATCACTCCTATGGATAGAACGTACCGAACACCACGCCCGTGAGGGTCGCCATGACCACCACCAGCGCACAATAAACGACAGTCTTTTGCGTACCGAGAATGCCGCGAATGACCAGCATACTCGGCAAGGACAGCGCGGGTCCGGCCAGCAACAGAGCAAGTGCCGGACCCTTGCCCATCCCTGACCCGATCAGCCCCTGCACAATCGGGACTTCAGTTAGCGTGGCGAAATACATGAACGCGCCAGATAGGGCTGACAGAAAATTGGCCGCCAGCGAATTGCCGCCGACCGCCGCACTTACCCATTCCGAGGGAATGATGCCTTCGTGACCGGGTCGGCCTAACAGGAACCCGGCCAGCAATACTCCACCCAGCAACAGCGGCATGATCAGCTTGGCGAAACTCCAGGTCTGACTCAGCCATTCCTCGCCGTCGCCGGGTTGCAGGGCCGCCGTCAAGGTCAAGCCGATCAGGCCGGCGCTGAACGCGAGTTCGGGATGCTGCGGCATCAGTCCGACCAGCACGGCGACGACGGCGACGGTAGCCGCCAATGGTTGCCACCGCCACCGCCACCGCCAGACCAGCAGCCCGGCCAGACCGACGCCGGCTAACGAAGTCAGCGGCCATTTCCAGGCGAAAATCGTGTGCCAAATAGCACTGTCTTCGGCGCTGGCCGGCGCCCAGTTGGCGAACACCAGCACCGCAACCTGCAGGGCAAAAAAGGCCGTGGTATCGCCCAGTGGTCGGCCTTGATCCGCGCCGAGCGCAAATCCTTTTTGATTCGCCGCCCGCGCCTGTTCTTCACGGCGATAAATCCAGTGCATGATCAACCCGATCACCAGCGCGAAACTCACCGCGCCCACCGCCCGCGCCACGCCCAGTTCCACGCCGAGAATCTTGGCGGTCAGCACAATAGCCAGCACGTTGATCGCCGGGCCGGAATAGAGAAACGCAATCGCTGGCCCCAGCCCCGCGCCACGCCGGTAGATGCCGCCAAACAGCGGCAGCACCGTGCAGGAACACACCGCCAGAATCGAGCCGGACACCGAGGCCACGCCATAGGCGGCGACTTTGTGGGCGGCGGGACCGAGGTATTTCATCACCGCGTCCTGGCTGATAAAGACCGCGATGGCTCCGGCGATGAAGAACGCCGGAACGAGGCAGAGCATGACGTGTTCGCGGGCGTACCAATTGAGTAGCGCCAGCCCTTCCAGAATGGCGTTGTCGAACCGGGCCGCGCCGACCGGCATGAAAAAAACCAGCAGGAACACGGCGCTGATCCCGCCCAGCCATTTGAATTCAGTGGAATTATCTTGTGCAGTGGCGCGCAGCCGATTGAGCGCATCAGCCCATCCGCTTCCTGCTGTCGGAGCCGTAGAGAGCGTTGACATGGGTGAATTCCTCACAGGTTAAGCCGCACAGCGGCGCTGGGGACGACTGGGCATATCCGTCAATGCAGTCCGGTCGGTGCAGAACGGGGCTTGGTCGATCAGCGCCCGGCAGGACGTGTTCAGCACCTCTTTCATCCAGTCCGGCAGATCAGGATGCAGGCGGTAGTACATCCACTGGGCTTCGCGGCGGTCGAGAATGACGCCAGTCAGCCGCAGCGCCGCCAGATGCCGCGAGATTTTGGGCTGGGTTTCGCCCAGCGCGTGGGCCATCTCGCAGACACAGACTTCCTCTTCGGCCACCATCAACATCAGGCAGCGCAGCCGGGTTGCATCGGCCAGGGCTTG
>JAJHPN010000365.1 GCA_020890855.1 Candidatus Contendibacter sp.
TTCGCGCTGGTCAGTGGCCGCAGTTGATGGCGACCTTAGTCCTCAACTCACCCGTTTTAACCTTTGACCTCGCTTTACTCCGGCAACGGCGGCGGCAAATGAGCAAACAGCGCCGCCAGTTCTGTCACTTCGCCGGCTGGCGTCCACTTCGCCATACCTTGCGCCCAGACCAAGGTAGCGCGGGTTAATTGACCACCTTGCACTTGCTGTTGCAATGCAACCATTGGAAACGGCCCGGCCTGCTGACCATTCAGCGCGACAAAATAGGGCGTCGCGTCAGGCAGTGGTGGTGGAGCAATCGGTGGCGGCGCCGACTGCGGAGCCGGAACCGTTGGTTGCGGCGGGCGAGTCAAGGTTTCATTCAACCGCTGCGCCATTGCCAGTCCCAAACCCATATTGAGCGCCTCGGAGCCGCCGCCGGGATTAGCTGCCGCTTCACGCAGAGCTTCCGCCGCCTGAAACTGGGTGTATTGATCCAGATTGCCGACGATCCCCATGCTGCTGCGCTTGTCGAGCACGGCTTCAACTTCTTGTGGCAACGAGATGTTTTCGACCAACAGGTTAGTCAGTTCAATGCCGACCGCCGCAAATTCCGGGGCGATCCGTTGCAATAGAAACTGGCCGAGTTGATCGTAATTACCCGCCAAATCCAGCGCCGGAATTTTCGCTTGACCCAGGATATTGGCGAAGCGCGATACGATCATATTGCGTAATTGATTGGTGATTTCATCCGTGGTGAAGCGCCCATCAGTGCCAACGATCTCACGCATAAAAATCGGCGCGTCCTTAATCCGGATCGCATAACTGCCAAAGGCCCGCAACCGGATCGGCCCGAATTCCGGATCACGCAGCATGACCGGATTTTGTGTGCCCCATTTGAGATCAGTAAAGCGGCGGGTACTAAAGAAGTATACCTCGGCTTTAAATGGACTTTCAAAACCGTGTTTCCAGGCTTGCAGTGTTGAAAGCAACGGCAGATTGTTGGTTTTTAACTCATACATGCCGGGTTGAAAGGTGTCCGCCAATTGCCCCTCATTGACGAAGAGCGCGACCTGGCCTTCGCGTACTGTTAATTTAGCCCCAAACTTGATTTCGTTGCCCTGGCGTTCAAAGCGGTGGACCAGTGTGTCATTCGAGTCATCAATCCATTGAATGACGTCAATAAATTCACCCAGCAGTTTATCCCACAATCCCATATCAGCGGTCTCCTGGTTGCGCAGGTTGACGAGGTTTGGCATGAGCGGCGGCCAGCGCCTGCCGCAATTCAGTTTCGCAGCTCTCTAATTGAATCGCTGCTTCCTGGCGACGGCGGCGGCCTTCGTCGGCGATGCGCAGACTGTCTTCAATCGTGGCGATCAATGTTTGATTGGCTTTCTTCACCGTTTCAATATCGAACACCCCTCGTTCAATTTGGGTGCGGGCCTGGGCATTAGCCTGCCGCAGGTTTTCTGCATTCGCCGCCAATAACTGGTTCGTAAGATCAGTAGCCGCCTTGACAGTTTCGGCGGCTTGTCCGGAGCGATAGATCGTAATCGCTTGGGCAAGTTGCTGCCGCCATAATGGAACCGTATTAACCAGCGTCGAGTTGATCTTGCTGATTAAGCTTTTATCATTTTCCTGCACCAGCCGAATGCTGGGCAGACTCTGCATGGTCACTTGCCGGGTCAATTGCAAATCATAGATTCGCCGTTCCAGATCGTCACGACTGGCGCGCAGATCGCGCAGATTTTGCGCCTTGACCATCTCTTCGCCAGTAGCGACTTCTCGCTCCAGCGCCGGTAATTCCTCGGCGTCCACTTTTTTCAGTTTGGCTTCGCCAGCAGCGATGTACAGTTCCAGATTATGAAAATAGTCGAGATTGGCGGCGTACAGCCGATCCAGTGCGGCAATATCAGTGAGCAACTGGGTTTTATG
This sequence comes from Candidatus Contendibacter sp., assembly GCA_020890855.1. Classification (GTDB taxonomy): domain Bacteria; phylum Pseudomonadota; class Gammaproteobacteria; order Competibacterales; family Competibacteraceae; genus RXIV01. The sequence goes on from JAJHPN010000365.1 coordinate 1,915, forward strand.
CCGCTCCAAGGCGTCGCTGATGCTGTCAATCTGGTTTCGCACTAATTCATATTGCTGAACGATTTTAGTCAGCGGGGTGGCCTTGCCAAACAATCGGTCGAAAAAGCCGGGTTTTTTGTTCGGGTCCAGTTCTTCCAGATTAAAGCCGCGCAACACGCTGACCATTTCATTCAACGCCGCGCCAGCAGGACCGGCGTCCTTGTTCCGCACCCCTTCCAGCATGTTATCGGAGATAGCAGTTAACTGCTCTTGGGCCTTGCTGCCGAAGAAGATAATCGAGTTACTGTCGCGCAGGTCGATTTGTGCGGCCAATGCGGCGACTTGCTGCTGATCCTGAGCCGGCGTCGGGGCGCGGGCGTCTAGGTCCTGCTGGACTTGCGGCGCCAGCATCGGCGCGAATATGCCGGCGTCCAAGGTAGCGGGGGGGGGCGTAGGGGATATGGACATGAGGGCTGGACTCCTGTGGCAATTGCAAATCTTGCTTGATCTAGTTTCTCATGCTGACCGAACAGGTGGAAGGGAACGACGGTGTTCACTGCTTGAGCAGCGCCACGATAATAAAGGAGGCCTAAATGGGGAAACAGGCGCCATCGGCGCACTGAAACAGATTAAATACTTATTAATAATCAGGTTAGATGAAATTTAGCATATCAGTCAATGAGCGATGCGGACAACACGGTTCATCCGGTTCGCGCCGAAAAATCAATCCGCGGATCGACTAGATGGTAAGTTAAATCGCTAACCAGATTCAGTAATAGGCCAATCAGGCTAAACATGTACAAGGTCCCAAACATCACTGGATAATCGCGCTTTACCACGGCTTCAAATCCCAATAACCCTAGTCCATCCAGCGAGAAGATCACTTCAATCAACAGTGAACCAGTGAATAACATGCCGACCAGTGTTGCAGGGAATCCGGCAATGACCAGCAACATCGCATTGCGGAATACGTGCCCATATAAAACTCGTTGTTCGCTTAAGCCTTTGGCACGAGCCGTCATCACATATTGCTTGTTAATCTCGTCCAAAAAGGAGTTTTTAGTCAGCATGGTCAGTGAAGCAAAACCACCAATCACCATCGCTATCACCGGTAACGCCAGATGCCAGAAATAATCAGCAACTCGCGCCGGCCAACTCAAATAAGCCCAGTTGTCGGACACTAATCCCCGCAACGGAAACCAGTCCAGGTAGCGCCCGCCAGCGAATAAAATGATCAGCAGAATTGCGAACAGAAACGCCGGAATAGCGTAGCCGATAATAATTGCCGTGCTGGTCAGCAGATCAAATTGCGAACCATCGCGCACCGCTTTAGCAATGCCTAATGGAACCGAAATCAGATATATCAGCAACGTGCTCCATACTCCGATGGAGATAGACACCGGCAATTTATCCAGCACCAAATCCAGCACCTTGCGGTCGCGAAAATAGCTTTTACCGAGATCAAAACGGAGATAATCCCGAACCATCAAACCAAAGCGGAGATACGCTGGCTTATCGAAACCAAATTGGCGGTTCAATTCAGCGATGAACCCCGGATCGAGCCCCTGAGCGCCGCGATAAGCGCCGTGGCCCCCGGTATTTTGTGGCGTAGCGCTGCTCCGACCCGCCTCCACGCCTTCGCCGCCGCCAACCCGGGCAGTGGCGGAAACCGCCGTATTTTTGAGTTGCGCCAATAACTGCTCCACCGGCCCGCCAGGCGCAATTTGCACAATGAAGAAGTTAATGGCGATGATGCCGATCAGCGTCAACGGAATCAGCGCCAAACGACGCAGCAGGTAAATGAACATAGCGCTGAATTACAGTTTTTCGCCAGCTTTGCGTCCAGCCAGAGTCACATCCTTAGCCGGATCAATCCACCAGGCATCGAGTTGCACGCCCTGCATTGGCGTAGTGGCGGGATAGCCGAATTTATCCCAGAAGGCAATCCGGGCGTAAGAAAGGTGCCAATGCGGGATAACCAGATAATTCCATTGCAGCGCCCGATCCAAGGCCCGGACCCGCGTCACTAAACTGGCGCGGTCGGGCGCAGCGATAACCTGATCAACCAGTTGGTCCACTGCCGGATTTTTCAGGCCGGACACGTTGCGACTGCCAGGCTGATCCGCTGCTGCGCTGCTCCAGAACTCACGCTGTTCATTGCCGGGCGACAGTGACTGTCCCCAGACATTCACGATCATATCGAAATCAAAATTGCGCTCGCGGTTTTCATACTGGGCGGAATCCACGCTACGCACTGCCATTTCAATGCCCAGCCGCTCCAGATTACGGGCAAATGGCAGCGCAATCCGTTCCCAGGTTGGTTCGGCAATCAGCAGCTCAAAGCGGAACGGCTCGCCGGTTTTAGCGTTGACCAGCTTACGATCCCGAAACACCCAGCCGGCTTCTTGCAATAATTGCAACGCCCGCTGGAAATTGGCGCGGAGTTGGCTATCGTCATTCGCCGTTGGCGGTTCATACACGGTAGTAAAGACTTCCGGCGGCAGTTCTTTACGCAATGGCTCTAATAGAGTCAACTCCTCTGGTGAAGGCAATCCCCGCGCCGCCAGTTCGGAGTTGTCAAAATAACTGCGGGTGCGAATATATTGACCGAAAAACAGGTTACGGTTGCTCCATACAAAATCAAAGGCGTAAGCCAATGCCTGACGGACTCGCGCATCCTGGAATAAGGGCCGACGCAGATTGAAAGCAAAACCCTGCATGCCAGATGGCAATTGATGCTGGAAAGTTTCTTTCTTTATCAAGCCCTCAGTCAATGCTGGAGAATCATAGCCGGTCGCCCATTGCTTGGCGACATTCTCCATCCGCAGATCATAGGCGCCGGCTTTAAAGGCTTCCAGTGCTACCGTGACATCGCGGTAATAGTCATAACGCAACCGGTCAATGTTATGCAGTCCACGAGTCGCCGGTAAATCCTTTCCCCAATAATTCGCATCGCGCTGATAGACTATAAAACGGCCCGGTTCAAATTGCCCGATTCGGTATGGACCACTGCCTACTGGAATCTCTAAAGTGGTCGCAGTGAAATCCCGATCTTGCCAATACTTTTTCGACAGAATTGGCATCTGGCCGAGAATCAATGGCAATTCCCGATTCTCACCGGGCAAGAAAGTAAACTTTACCTGCCGCTCATTCAGTTTTTCAATCTTGGCGACATTGGCATAATAGAAACGATAGGATGGAGCGCCCTTGCTTTTCAAAGTCTCAAATGAAAAGATCACATCATCAGCCGTCATGGAGCTGCCATCGTGGAACTTTGCTATTGGCCGAATGGTGAACGTCACTGAACTGCGATCGTCAGGCACATCGACACTTTCAGCAATCAAGCCGTATTCACTGAACGGCTCGTCAGCGCTGCTCGCTAATAGCGTCTCGAACAACTGGCCGATCCCGGCAGCCGATTCACCCTTGATGTTGAATGGATTAAAGGTGTCGAAGCTGCCAATCGCGGCAAATCGCGCTTCGCCACCTTTGGGCGCATTGGGATTGACGTAATCGAAATGCGGAAAATCCGGCCCGTATTTGAGTTGCCCATGCAGGGCAATACCATGCGCTGGCGCTGCGAATGCCCCGGTTGCCGCCAATAAACTGCCCAGCCCCAACACACCGGCGGGCAACCACCAGGGAAAACGGAATTTTGCGTGATTCATGCGTTATCCTTTACAGTTCACTGATTCAATAACCCGTCCAAACGATACCAAATCTTGAAAGGAGTTCATTATGGGCTTTCTCACCGGCAAACGCGCCCTGATTGTCGGGGTCGCCAGCAACCGTTCCATCGCCTCGGGCATCGCCGAGGCCATGCATCGGGAAGGCGCAGACCTGGCTTTCACCTACCAGAACGACAAACTCAAGTCCCGCGTGGAGAAGATGGCCGCCGAACTGGGTAGTTCTATCGTTCTGCCCTGCGATGTCGAAAGCGACGCTGAGATTGCCGCAGTGTTCGATGGACTCAGGCAACACTGGGATGGCCTTGACATTGTCGTGCATTCCGTCGCGTATGCGCCACGCGAGGCGCTGGAAGGCGATTATCTGGAGGGCGTCAGCCGCGAGAATTTCCGCATTGCTCACGACATCAGTTCCTACAGTTTTGCCGCGCTGGCCAAGGCCGCCCGACCCTTGATGCAAGGCCGGCGCGGCGCATTGATCACCATGACCTATTTGGGCGGGGTGCGCGCGGTGCCGAACTACAACGTCATGGGATTGGCCAAGGCCAGTCTGGACGCCAATGTCCGCTATCTGGCGCAAGCCCTGGGACCGCAAGGCATCCGGGTCAACGCCATTTCCGCCGGGCCGATCCGCACCCTGGCGGCCTCGGGCATCAAAAATTTTCGCAAGATGCTCGACACCTTCGAACATATTGCGCCCCTGCGCAAATGCGTGACCATTGAAGAAGTCGGCAACGCGGCGGCGTTTCTGTGTTCTGATCTGGCCGCGGGCATTACTGGCGAGATCATGTACGTCGATGGCGGTTTCAATACCGTCGCGCTGGGCGCCATGGAGTAGCGCATTTTCCCTCCTACTCAACCCCTCGCCCGTCAGCAGGCGAGGGGAATGGCGCTATAGCCGGTCACCGTAAGTCACGACTTTAGTTTTAATCCGCGCACTGTCCACCAAACCTTCAAACTGCCCTGAGCCGGCCTGTTGCGTCAATTGCTGGGCGATAGACTTGCGCTCCTCTTCGGACAGCGCATCTTTCTGACCAGGAATGACTTGTGCGACCTCCAGCACCACCTGATCGCCATTCGCCAACGCGATCGAACCGAGCGCCACCTTACCGGTTTCCGGTTGCGGCAAGCGGAATGCGGTCGCCAGCACCGCTCGATCCACCCCCGGCGCATCACGACTAACGAGCCCGGCATTCTGGTACTTGCCACCCAATTCCTTGGCCAGGGTTTGCAAATGCTCGCCCTTGGCGGCGCGGGACTTGAGCATTTCCGCATCCTTGGCAATAGCTTCGCGGGCCTGTTGCTCCCGCAAAATCTTGACGATCTCCTCTCGCGATTCTTCCAGAGTGCGCGGCGTGGCGTCCCGATGATCCTTGATTCGAATCACCACAACATGCCCAGGCGCTAATTCAAGCGGTTCGCTGTTGACGCCCCGTTTGAGAACATCTTCGCCAAAAGCGCTTTCGATGAGTTTAGGGTTGGCGGCAATTCCCTCGCCGCCCTTGCGGCTGAACCAGCCGCTGTCCTGGATCGGCGCATCGAGCGCCTTGGCGGCTGATTCCAGGCTGTCGGGATGCTCGTAGCTGAAATTGGCAAGATTCTGGGTGATCTCATAAAACCGGTTTTCCGCCTGCTGCTGACGAAGTTCCTTGGCGACAATTTCGCGCACTTCCTCAAACGGCTTGACCTGGGCTGGAGTGATCCCATCCAGCCGGATAACGTGAAATCCTGAAGGCATCCGGACCGGATCGCTGACATCGCCTGGCTTTTGTAGCGCAAACAGGGCGGTTTCAAAGGCTGGGCTGTCGAACATGCCCTTGCCGATCACCCCCAGTTCACCGCCCTCCAGCTTCCCTGAAACATCGGCTTTCGCCTCTTGCATCACCTGATCGAAGCTCCTGGCCCCGGAATGGAGGTCATCGGCAATCTGTTTGGCTTTGAGCTGGGCCTGCTCCACTTCCGCCGGGCTGGGGTTCAACGGCAGTTTAACCAGAAGATGCGAAGCGGAGCGCTCTTCAGGCTGACCGTATTTGGCGATCTGATCCTGATAAGCGGTTTTTAGATCCTCTTCGCTAACTACAACGCCCTCGGCGAGTTGCGCCAGTTTCAGTTCGATGAATTGCACCTGCACCTGTTCAGGATTGACGAAGCGATGCTTGTTCTTCTCGAAATACTCCTGGATTTTGGCGTCTTCCACGGTAACCTTGGCAACATAATTTTCCAGAGCCAGCACCGTGTATTGCAATTCCCGCTGCTGCTTGAGCACGGCAATCAGCCGATCCAGTTCGACAGGAGTAAACAATGCTGAATCGACCACGCTTTCACGCAGTTGTTCAGTGGCTTTCACCTGTCGGAAATTCTCCTCGAACGTCGCCGCGACATAACCCTGATTCCGCAGCCATCGCTCATAAAGCTCCTTGTCGAAACGGCTATTCTGCTGAAACGCCGGCAGCGCCACGATGACATCATGCAATTGCCGGTCGCCGATGCGCAGCCCCTGCTCATGGGCCAATTGGCTTAGCACCCGCTCTTTAACCAGTTGCTGCAAAACCTGCTGCTTCAGGCGCGGCCCATCCAGCAGGGCAGGATCAGCATTGCCACCGAACATGGCCTGCATTTGCTGACGCTGTTGCTGGTAGGCCCGCTGGAACTCCTGCATGGAAATTTTGCTGTCGCCGACCAAGGCGGCATCCATCGGTCCACCACTCTCAAAGTAATAGTTGATGCCCCATACCGCAAACGGAATGATGAGCATTCCGATGATGGTGTAGGCAAACCAGCCTTGGGCGCGATCACGGATTTTCTGGAGGAACATGGCGAATTACCCGGTTTCAGGATGAAATCACAGGGAAAGGAATGCGAACTGGCGTGACGAACGCGCATAAAAAAGGGCGTCTGAATGACACCCTTGAAATCTGGCGGAGCGGACGGGGCTCGAACCCGCGACCCCCGGCGTGACAGGCCGGTATTCTAACCAACTGAACTACCGCTCCAAGTCGAAAATCGTTCCTGCTGGACACAGCGCAAACTGGAAAATCGGGTGAAGCTGGAAATTTGGCGGAGCGGACGGGGCTCGAACCCGCGACCCCCGGCGTGACAGGCCGGTATTCTAACCAACTGAACTACCGCTCCGGCATTCAAACTGTGGTGGGTGCTGAGGGGTTTGAACCCCCGACCCTCGCCTTGTAAGGGCGATGCTCTCCCAACTGAGCTAAGCACCCTCGAACAAAGAGATTTATTTTATCGCATCCCTCAGGGTTTTTCCAGCCTTGAACACCGGCGTTTTGCTGGCGTTGATCTCCATCGGCTCACCGGTTTTGGGATTATGACCGGCGCGGGCTGGGCGCTCCCGCACGGAAAAGGTGCCGAAGCCGGTCAACACCACCGAATCCCCTTGCTTAAGGGCCTTGCCAATGGCGTCTACGATGGCGTCTACGGCCTTGCCGGCGGCAGCCTTGGTCAATTCAGTCGTCTGGGTGACGGCCTCAACCAGTTCAGTCTTGTTCATAATCCCCTTTCCTTTGCAATGTGTTGGCGTTGTGCATTATTGGGTTTGGAAGCCTGCTGGCCTAGCGCTCAGGCCCGCGCCCGGCTGAATAACAGCTATTTTGCTGTTATATCAGGCTGTTTAAAGCAGTGTCAATTAGCGCTGGCTATTGCTTTTCAGTGCGCTCGCACGTTTTCCAGCGCAGTTCCGGTCTTGGTCGCCGCCTCTGAGGCATCCCGATCGGTCGCCTCCCGCGATATCGGCGCTGGCAACGCCTGTAACGCAATCTCCAGCACCTGGTCGATCCAGCGCACCGGTCGCACATCGACTTTTTCCAGAATATTTTTCGGAATATCGACCAAATCCTTGCGGTTCTCCTCCGGGATCACCACGGTGGCAATACAGCCGCGGTGCGCCGCCAGCAGTTTCTCCTTCAAGCCGCCAATCGGCAGCACTTCGCCGCGCAGGGTGATTTCACCGGTCATGGCGACACTGGCCCGAACTGGAATGCGGGTCAACGCCGACACCAGCGCCGTACACATACCGATGCCGGCGCTGGGACCATCCTTGGGAGTCGCGCCTTCGGGGACATGAATATGCAGATCGTATTTCTGGTGAAAGTCGGGATCGATGCCCAGCGCTTCAGCGCGGCTGCGAACGACCGTCATCGCCGCCTGAATCGATTCGCGCATGACCTCCCCTAGCTTGCCGGTGTGAATCAACTTGCCTTTACCTGGTACCAGCGCTGCTTCAATGCTAAGCAGTTCACCGCCTACCTCGGTCCAGGCCAGCCCGGCGACCTGCCCGATCTGATCCTGCTCCTCGGCCAGTCCATAGCGGAACCGCCGAACCCCTAGATATTTTTCCAGAATGTCAGGGGCAACGACTATTTTCTCCTTGACCGGATGCAGCGTGACTTCCTTGACCACCTTGCGGCAAATCTTGGCCACCTCCCGCTCCACGTTGCGAACGCCAGCTTCGCGGGTATAAAAACGGATAATATCGCGGATTGATTCTTCAACGATTTCCAGTTCATCCGGCTTGAGGCCATTGTTGCTCATCTGCTTGGGCGCCAGATAACGGGAGGCGATATTCAGCTTTTCATCCTCGGTGTAGCCAGGAATCCGGATCACCTCCATCCGATCCAGCAATGGCGGCGGAATATTCAGCGAGTTGGCGGTCGCCACAAACATCACATCCGACAGATCAAAATCCACTTCCAGATAGTGATCGCTAAAGGTGTTGTTCTGTTCCGGATCCAGTACTTCCAGCAACGCCGATGAGGGATCGCCGCGAAAATCCATTGACATCTTGTCAATTTCGTCAAAGAGGAACAGTGGATTGCGCACCCCGACCTTGGTCAGGTTCTGGATGATCTTGCCCGGCAACGAACCAATGTAAGTGCGGCGATGCCCACGAATTTCGGCTTCGTCGCGCACCCCGCCCAACGACATGCGAACAAACTTGCGGTTAGTAGCGCGGGCGATGGATCGACCCAGCGAAGTTTTGCCCACTCCCGGCGGCCCGACCAGACACAGAATGGGTCCCTTGAGCTTAGGCGCCCGTTGTTGCACGGCCAGATATTCGAGAATCCGTTCCTTGACCTTCTCCAGACCGTAGTGGTCCGTTTCCAGAATCGCCTCGGCGGCGATCAGCTCCTGGTGAACCTTGGTGCGCCGTCGCCAAGGAACATTGGCCAGCCAGTCCAGGTAGTTGCGAACGACGGTGGCTTCGGCCGACATCGGCGACATCATTTTCAGCTTGTTCAGTTCCGCCTGGGCCTTGGCTCTGGCCTCCTTCGGCATGCCTGCCTTGTCGATGCGCCGGGTGAGATCCTCGATCTCGTTGGGCGAATCCTCCAGATCGCCCAGTTCCTTCTGAATCGCCTTCATCTGCTCATTCAGATAGTACTCGCGCTGGGTCTTTTCCATTTGTTGCTTGACCCGGCCGCGAATGCGCTTTTCAACCTGGAGAATGTCAATCTCGCCTTCCACCAGGGCCAGCAATTGTTCAAGGCGCTCGCGCAGATTGCCGGTTTCCAGAATCTTCTGCTTCTCGTCCAGCTTGAGGGTCATGTGTGCGGCGATGGTGTCCGCCAACCGCACCGGGTCTTCAATGCTAACGACCGAAGTCAGCACTTCGCCAGGGATCTTCTTGTTGAGTTTGACATACTGATCAAAGGTGTCGAGCAGCGAGCGAACCAGCGCTTGAACTTCCTGGGTCTCACCCTCGTCCGATGCCGGTTCTAGCAGCGACACTGCGGCGATAAAACAGGATTCGGTTTCAGTGAAGTGGTGAATGCTGACCCGCTGGCTGCCTTCCACCAGCACCTTGACAGTGCCATCGGGTAGCCGCAACAGTTGCAAAACATTTGACAGTGTGCCAATGGCGTACAGGTCACCGACGCCGGGATCGTCCACTTCAGCGCTTTGCTGGGCGACCAGAACGATCCGTTTATTGCCCTGCATGGCCAGATTGAGCGCATGGATCGATTTTTCCCTGCCCACGAACAGGGGAATCACCATATGCGGATAAACCACTACATCGCGTAGCGGTAATACGGGCAACAGGGTATGACTGGGTAAACTAGCCAACTGGGGTGCTTTCTGTCTCATGGCAGGCTCCCGCATTGAAACCGGACGGAGGAGTGAAAGGCGGCGCACCGATCATCAACAGTGCGCCGGCATGACGCTTGGGCGTAGCCAAACAGCTTGATGCCCGGCCGGCTGCAAGCGGGACTATCCGCCGGTCAGTCCTGACCGACGGCCCGCCGTTCGGGATTTTCGTAGATAAAGTATGGCTTGGAGTGACCCGCAACGACTGAATCGTCAACGACTACCTTGCGGACATTTTGCATGCTGGGCAAGTCGTACATGGTGTCCAGCAGGATGTGTTCAAGAATAGTTCGCAGACCGCGCGCGCCGGTCTTCCGATCCATCGCCTTCCGGGCCACTGCCCGCAACGCCTCGTCGCGAAATTCAAGATCGCTACCTTCCATCTCGAACAACTTATTAAACTGTTTGGCAATGGCGTTCTTGGGTTCCGTCAGGATTCGCACCAGAGCGTTTTCATCCAGTTCAGTCAAGGTCGCCACCACCGGCAGCCGGCCAACAAATTCCGGAATCAGCCCGTATTTGATCAAGTCTTCCGGTTCGACCGCCATCAGCACCTCGCCGACCGTCTTGTCGCCGTCCTTGCTCTTAACATCCGCCGAAAATCCGATGCCGCCCTTGTCGGAGCGGCTGCGGATCACTTTATCTAGCCCGGCGAAGGCTCCGCCGCAAATGAACAAGATGTTGGTCGTATCTACCTGCAGGAATTCCTGCTGTGGGTGTTTGCGCCCCCCCTGCGGCGGCACCGAAGCGATGGTGCCTTCGATCAGTTTGAGCAAGGCCTGCTGCACCCCTTCACCCGACACATCACGGGTGATCGATGGGTTGTCAGACTTGCGCGATATTTTGTCAATTTCATCGATATACACGATGCCAGTCTGAGCTTTTTCGACATCGTATTCGCATTTCTGCAACAGTTTCTGGATGATATTCTCGACATCTTCGCCGACGTAGCCCGCTTCGGTCAGAGTGGTGGCGTCGGCAATGGTGAATGGCACGTTCAGCATGCGGGCCAGGGTTTCGGCCAGCAGGGTCTTGCCTGAACCGGTCGGGCCGATCAGCAGGATATTGCTCTTGGCGACCTCAACATCAGGGGACTTGCTGGCGCGGTTGCCCTGCTGTAGCTCGAGCCGTTTGTAATGGTTGTAAACCGCCACTGACAGCACTTTTTTGGCGCGTTCCTGGCCGATCACATACTCATCGAGCACCTGATTGATGTCATGCGGCTTAGGCAGCTTGTAGGCCGCAGCCGGGGCGCTTTCTTCCATCTCCTCGCGGATGATGTCGTTGCATAGCTCCACGCATTCATCGCAGATGAACACATTTGGCCCCGCAATCAGCTTGCGCACCTCATGCTGACTCTTGCCACAGAACGAGCAATACAACAGCTTGTCGTCATCCCGGTCGTTGCGGTCTCTGCCCATCACTCCGTCCTCGTCATCATCGCGCAGTCGTATTGTTTGGCGGGAGGAAAGTCGTGGACCATCGCATCAGCCGACCGGGACACGCTGACTTAGCACCGCGTCAATCAGGCCATATTCGACTGCCTCGGCGCCGCCCATGAAGTTGTCACGGTCGGTATCGACCGCGATCTTTTCGACCGGCTGGCCGGTATGCTTGGCCAAAATCCGGTTGAGTCGATCCCGGACCAGCAGAATTTCCCGGGCGTGAATGTCGAAATCGCTGGCCTGCCCTTGGAAACCGCCCAGTGGTTGATGAATCATCACCCGTGAGTGCGGTAGGCAGAACCGCTTACCCGCTGCGCCGCCGGCTAATAGCAACGCGCCCATGCTGGCCGCCTGACCGACGCACATGGTGCTGACGCTCGGCTTGATAAATTGTATGGTGTCATAGATAGCCAGACCAGCGCTGACTGAACCGCCCGGCGAATTAATGTAAAGATGAATATCCTTATCCGGATTTTCAGCTTCCAGGAACAGTAGCTGCGCGACGATCAGGTTGGCGGCGTAATCCTCGACTGGCCCTACCAGAAACACCACCCGCTCCTTCAGCAGGCGGGAGTAAATGTCGTAAGCCCGCTCGCCGCGCGCGGTCTGCTCAACCACGATGGGGACGAGGTTCAGTCCCTGGATCGGGGTGGAAGCGCCAGTTTCGTTCATGCAGCGGACTCCTGGGCGGAGGGTTGCCGATCTACCGCTTCAGCCGGCAACCTGGAAGGTTTCATAATTTCGGCGAACGTGCTGGGCTTTTCGCTGACTTGCGCCCGCTCCAGCAGCCATTCGACAATCTGATCCTCAATGACCAGGGCGCGGATGCCTTCCATCGCTTGCGGATTCTGCTCATGCCAACGAATCACCTCCGCCGGATCCTGATAGCTGGCGGCAACGGTTTCCAGATGCGTTCGCATCCGTTGCTCATCCGCCTTGAT
>JAJHPN010000156.1 GCA_020890855.1 Candidatus Contendibacter sp.
TCTCCCACCGCAAGAGCCGCTCCCCATGTTGCCCGACTACTTTGAATTTTCCCTGCCGACCCGGGTGATCTACGGCATCGGGATGATCGATCAACTCAGCGACGTGGTCGCCCACTACGGTCCGCGCCGGGCGTTGCTGGTCACCGACGCCATGCTGGTTCAGGCCGGACTGGCCGAGCGGGTCAAAACCGGTTTCGCGCCCACCGCCATTGACCTTGTGGCGGTGTTCGACCAGACCCCGCCCAATTCCACGATTAAAACCGTCGAAGACTGCGCGGCGCTGGGCCGGGAATGCGACTGCGATCTGATCATCGGGCTGGGCGGCGGCAGTGTGCTCGATACCGCCAAGGTCGCCAATCTGCTGATGGTCAAGGGTGGGCGAGTGCAGGAGCACATGGGCGCGTATCTGCTCGGCCAGACGCCACTGCTCCCGTTATTCCTGATACCCACCACCGCCGGCACCGGTTCCGAAGTCACCAAAGTGGCGGTGATCGCCGATCCCGATCACGACGTTAAACTGCCGTTCGCCGAGACCCAATTTCTGCCCGATCTGGCGATTCTCGACCCCGAACTGACCCGCAGCCTGCCGCCGAAACTGACTGCCATGACCGGCATGGATGCGCTGACTCACGCCATTGAAGCCTATGTCGATAAGGAATGGTCGCCGGCGGCGGATGGTCTGGCGCTGCAAGCCATTCGCCTGATCCGCGATCATCTGCTGCTGGCCTGCGCCCAACCCGATAACCTGCCCGCCCGTGGCGCCATGCTGACGGCGAGTTGCCTGGCCGGGATCGCCTTCTCCCATTCGATGGTCGGTATGGTTCACGGCATTGCGCACGCCCTCGGCGGCGTCTACCACATTCCCCACGGCCTGGCCAATGCGCTGGTGTTGCCGGAAGTGATGGCTTACAACCTGGAAGCGCGGCTGGATCGTTATGCCGACATCGCCGAGGCGCTGGGCGTCGCGTTTCCCCGACCTGGCGCCGCGTTGGATAGTCTGTTGCGTTATGGCGGATTGGGCGGCGCTGCGTCACTGGTTAAACCGTTGCGAGCTGTGGATCGCTGGTTTCGGCGCAAAGCGGCCAAAGCCGGGGTGGCTTACATCCGCACCCTGAACCGGCAACTGGCGCACCTGACCGGAATGCCGCTCAACCTGCGCGAGGCCGGCATCAGCGACGGATTGGCGAAGCTGGAGCAGGTGGTGGATACCGCGATGACCGACGGTTCGATGCTCTACAACCCGCGTGAACCGGAGCGGGCGGCGGTGGCGGACATCGTTCGGGCGCTCTATGCAACCACGGTCAAACCCTTGCCGGTTCCGGCGGCGGCGTTGCGTCCGGCAGGAATAGCGGTGGAAACCGGGAAGCTGCATCATGTTTTCCCGGATGCTGAGGCGCTCTACCGGGTGCTGGGCGGCTTTTTCGAGCGGTTGAAGGTGGATCCGCAGATCGGGGGACCGCTGCAAAACTCCCGGTTGTGCGTTCAGTTTGTCTTTGATCAGCCTGCGGCGACCATGACCATTGACGCCAGGGGCGATCTGGTGCGGATTTATCGCGGCGCGGAGTTTACAGGCGTTCCGGAAGTCACGATGCGGATGAGCGCCGATTTCGCGCATGCATTCTGGCATGGCCGGATTAATCTGGTATCAGCGCTGACCCGCCGCCAAGTGGTCGCCAAGGGCAATGTCTCCAAGACGCTGCGCCTGCTGCCGATTTTGAAACCGGCCTATGCGCTCTATCCGCAGTATCTGGCGACCATCGGCATGGCTGATAAAATCATGGCGTGAGTTCAACCCATTTGCTGGGCGTTGGCTATTGATCTTGAAACTGCGCACTGGAGGCGTTTCATGAAAGGAACGTATCTGAAATTCTATGTCCATGAACACCGCAAACACCACGGCATCCTGCTTTATGAATGGCTGCTGGAGCGCGCCAAAAGTATGGGCATCCACGGGGGTTCGGCGTTTCGCGCCATTGCCGGGTTCGGGCGACATGGCGCGCTGCATGAGGACCACTTCTTTGAATTGGCTGGCAATCTGCCGGTGGAAGTCGTGTTCATGGTGAGTGATGAACAGGCGGAGCAACTGCTGGACTGGATTCAACAGGAGCGGATTCAGGTGTTCTATGTGCGGATGCCGGCTGAATCTGGCGTGGTGAACGGGGAGTAGGGAACACTACTCCCACAGGCGAATCAGCCAGTCCAGCAACCGCCTGTTTCAGCCGCCAAGATGACTGACTCCGCGCCTCAACGCCCAATTTTCTGCCGCTCCCCTTAAATCGCGCTTGGCGAGATCGGCGACGCCGTCGCATTCAGGCCAGGACGTTCGCTTTTCGTCATTCCCGCATCAGCGGAAATTCAGTAACGTGCTGAAAAGCATGGATACAACAGCGGCTTTCCTGCCCATCCTTCAAGGCGTTACGACCGTTTTGGATGCTTTGGTCGTCCGGTCCTGCGCCAAGAGCTGCGCCAGTTGCGCCGGCGGCACATAGCCGGGAATCATGTCGCCATTTTCCAGAATCAGGCTGGGCGTACCCCGCACCCCCAGCTTCTGGCCCAGTTCGTATTGCGCCTGAACCGGGTTGTCGCAGGTTTTGCGTTCAATGTTGTCGCCGCGCTTGGCCTTGGTCATGGCCTCCTGCCGGTTATCGGCGCACCAGACCGACACCGCCTTGTTGTACGATTCGGAACCGACCCCTTCACGAGGAAACATCAGATAGCGGATCTTGATCCCCTCCTTGCTGTAGGCCGCCATCTGACTGTGCATCTTGCGGCAGTAACCGCAGTCAATATCGGTGAAAATCGTGACCGTATGCCGGACCGGTCCTTCCGGGGCAAACACCACCATGTCTTTTTCGGCCACGGTGTCGATCGCCTTGTCCCGCAACTCGCCGCGTCGGTTGTCCGTCAGGTTGGCGTGGGAATCCAGGTCAAGAATGTCGCCCTGCACCACGAAACGCCCATCCGCGCTCAGATACAGCACCTGACCGCCGACGATCACCTCGTACAACCCCGCAATCGCCGCCGGCTGAATACTGTCCGGCTTTTCGCCATTGAGGGCGGTTTGCAACCGGTTCAGTTCCGGCGCGGCCAAGGCCACCGCTGGAGCCGGGGTTGGAACAGGCGCTGGAGCCGGTTCAGGCTTCTTGTCGTCGGCCCAGGCGCTGGCCGTGTAAAGGGCAGCGACAATCAGCAGCGTTTTGTACATGGCGATATCCACAAGTGATGGAGAAAGAATGATTGATTCAGAGTTTAGACCAAGGCCAGGGTTCCCGGATGAACCCAGGATGGCGGCAAAAGGATTACGGCGGCAGGACTTTGGGTTTGCCTTGCCGCCGGAGCTGATCGCCCAG
>JAJHPN010000213.1 GCA_020890855.1 Candidatus Contendibacter sp.
ATTGCGGCGTGCGGCGGTTTTTCTTACGGCGATGTCTTGGGCGCTGGTGAAGGCTGGGCCAAATCCATTTTATTCAATGCGCGCGCCCGCGATGAATTCGCCGCGTTTTTCTCCCGCCCGGACAGCTTCGGCTTAGGCGTTTGCAATGGCTGTCAGATGCTCTCCAATCTGCATGAACTGATTGCCGGAACTGAGCATTGGCCGCGTTTTGTCCGCAACCGGGTTGAGCAATTTGAAGCGCGATTGAGTTTGGTGGAAGTGTTGCCGTCGCCGTCGCTGTTTCTGCAAGGCATGACTGGTTCACGTTTGCCGATTGCCGTCGCGCATGGCGAAGGACGGGCGGAATTTCGCGATGAAAATGGCGTAGAAACCGCGCTGGCGGCCAACGTGGCAACCTTGCGCTTCGTCGATCATTTTGGCCAACCGGCGACAAGCTATCCCGCTAACCCCAACGGCTCGTCGGGCGGAATTGCCGGTCTGTGCAATCGCGATGGGCGCTTCACCATCCTGATGCCGCACCCGGAACGGGTCTTCCGCACCGTGCAATATTCCTGGCATCCCGACGATTGGGGTGAGTATGGGCCGTGGTTGCGGCTGTTCCGCAACGCCCGGCGCTGGCTCGGTTAAGCGGAACGCGGGATCAAGCGATAGCAGTGATATACTTCCTGCGTTGTTTTAAACCGAATCATGTAGGGGCGGCGCGGATTGACCAGTCGCCCTTTCTTAATTAAATCAATGAGTACCAGTATGGCAGAGAATCGTTATCTTCTGAACGCACAACTAGCGCAGATGCTCAAAGGCGGCGTGATCATGGATGTGGTCACCGTGGAACAGGCGCAAATTGCCCAGGAAGCGGGCGCGGTGGCGGTGATGGCGCTGGAGCGGGTGCCCGCCGACATTCGCAAACAGGGCGGCGTGGCGCGCATGTCCGATCCGAGCCTGATCAAGGCGATCAAGGAAACCGTCACCATTCCGGTCATGGCCAAAGCCCGCATCGGCCATTTTGTTGAAGCGCAAATCCTGCAAGCGCTGAAAATTGATTACATCGACGAGAGCGAAGTGCTGACCCCCGCCGATGAAGAATGCCACATTGACAAGACCCGCTTTGCCCTACCCTTTGTTTGTGGCGCTCGCAATCTGGGCGAAGCGGCGCGGCGGATTGCCGAAGGCGCGGCGATGATTCGCACCAAGGGCGAGGCCGGCACCGGCAACGTGGTCGAGGCGGTGCGGCACATGCGAACGATGAACCGTGAAATTCGCCAACTGGTCGGCCTGCCGCCGGAAGAGATCATGGGCTTCGCCAAGGTCAATGGCATTCCTTATGAACTGGCGCTGGAGATCAAAAGGCTAGGCCGGTTGCCGGTGGTTAACTTCGCTGCTGGCGGCATCGCCACGCCTGCCGACGCCGCCCTGATGATGCAACTGGGCTGCGACGGAGTGTTTGTCGGCTCCGGCATCTTCAAGTCGAGCGATCCGGCGGCGCGCGCCCGCGCTATTGTCAAAGCCACGGCTTATTTTGATGATCCGGAGCAGCTACTGGAGGCGTCCATGAACCTGGGTGAACCGATGCCGGGTCTGGATGTAGCGACCATGCCCGCGCAGGAACGGCTGGCGGGACGGGGTTGGTAATGAACCCGGCAACGGGTGGGATTGGCGTCCTCGACTTGCAGGGCGGGGTGCAGGAGCATCTCGATCACCTGCACCGGATCGGGGTCGCTGGCCAGCCGGTCAAACGCGCTGCCGAACTGGCGGGATTGGCCGGTTTGATCATTCCCGGTGGGGAAAGCACTTGTTTATCGCGATTGCTGACCATTTTTGGCTTGCGCGAAGCTATTGTGCAGGCGCATGGCCATGGTCTGAAACTGTGGGGCACCTGCGCCGGAGCGATTCTGCTGGCGCGGGAGAATGTCGGGGAAGCGCCGTATTTCGGGCTGATCGACATCGCCGTCAACCGCAACGCCTTCGGCAGTCAACTGGACAGTTTCAACTGCGAGGCGCTGGCGCCCAAAGTCGCTCAGGAACCGATCCCGCTCACCTTTATCCGCGCCCCGAAGATTGTCCACATTGGGACCAAAGTGCAGGCATTGCTGGAACTGGATGACTACATCGCCGCCGCCGAAGACGACCGGATTCTGGTCACGGTGTTTCATCCCGAACTGACCCCCAGTCTGGCGTTCCATCGCTACTTTGCCCGTAAGTGCGGTTTGAACGTAGCTGAAACCGATAACGCCGGTCTCGATCCAGACTGGACGCCGCAAAGCTGGACCCGGTTCAGCCCGCGCGTCTGACTGTTGCCCCCGCGTTTCCCCTTGCCATGTCTGCCGACCATGCCCGTCTGACCGCCCGCCGCAAGGCCGGCCATGAACGTAAACAGGCTCGCGCTACCGGCGAAAAGGGCTTGTTGATCGTGTTCACCGGCCCCGGCAAAGGCAAAACCACGGCGGCTTTCGGCATGGCGCTGCGGGCTATCGGGCACGGGATGCAGGTCGGCATTGTCCAGTTCATCAAAAGCGCCCAGGACAGCGCCGAGCGCACCGCGTTTAGCCGCTTTGAAAATGTGGAATTTCACACCATCGGCGCTGGTTTCACTTGGCTGACCCAGGATCGGGACCGGGACATCGCCGCAGCCGGGCAGGCTTGGGCTGAAGCGGAGCGGATGATCGGCGATCCGCGCTATCAATTGGTGATTCTCGACGAACTTAACCCGGTTTTGCACTACGGTTATCTCGAAGGGGGGCGAGTGCTGGAGGCTCTGGGCCAGCGCCGGACCGATCTGCACATCGTCGTCACGGGTCGTCACGCCCCGGCGCAACTGGTGAATTTGGCCGATCTGGTCAGCGATATTCGCGCGGTCAAACATCCCTATCGCGATCAGGGCGTCAAGGCGCAACCGGGCATTGAATTTTGAAATTCACCGCCGGAAAAAACCGCAAATAAAACTTGGCAAGACACTCTTTTGTGGAGGGTAGTGAAGTGAAGCCGTGGATTAACGAAGACATCTTCAAAACCTGGACCGACGCGCAGAAACGTCTGTGGGAAAGTCTGTGCGCGGCGGTGCCGTTCCAACCGCCAGTCGGCGTAGAAACCTGGCGCGAGACCTACCTGAAAAACCTGGCCGCTTGGGAGACCGCAGTCAAGAAAACCCTGACTCAGGAAGCGGCATGGGTTGACCAATGGGTGCATCAAATCGCCCAGGAAAAGGGCACCCCGGAAATGATGAGCGCGTGGGTGCGGCAAATGGAGGATGTGCTGCAACGCTGGATTCAGACCCAGAACCAGTGGTGGGACGAGTATTTCACCGTGCTGCGCCGGGGCGGATTCGCCGCTCATGAA
>JAJHPN010000091.1 GCA_020890855.1 Candidatus Contendibacter sp.
CATCCTCGCCAAAAAAATCAGATACCCACCATGGAGTCACTACCATGCAGCGTCCTCATCACCGTCGTTCACTGCTTGTTGTCAGTCTGGCCGGGGCGCTCGCCGCAACGGGTCAAGCCTACGCCTCCGGTCTGCAAATCACTGAGCAGAGCGTGACCGGTCTGGGTCGGGCCTTTGCCGGCGGCAGCTTGCCCAATGACGACGTTTCCGCTGTGTTCTACAACCCCGCCGACATGATGTTGAGCAACGGGATGCAGGTCCAGGCCGGCATGACCTTTATCGGGATTACCACCGAAGCGGATAACGCCGGCACTACGACCCGCCTGCCAGCTAATTTGAGGGACGTCCTCACCAAGCCGGGCACCTTGCCGGTGTTCGTGACGGTTCCGAGCGCTGCTCGCAGCGACGACGGCGGCACCGATAACGTGGTGCCCAATGGCTATTTCGCGATGGACATCAACGACCGGATGCGATTCGGGGTGGGTATGACCGCGCCGTTTGCGGTTAGCACCAGCTACGGCCGGGATTGGGTGGGTCGTTATGCTGCGGTTGATTCAGAATTAACGGTGATCGACATCAATCCGGGGATCGCCTACCGGGTCAACAATAATCTCTCGCTCGGGTTTGGCGTGAGCGCTCAATATGCTGAAGCCACCCTCACCAAGGCGCTATTCAATCCGTTTAATCCCGTGCAAGACGGTTACGCCGAGCTCAAGGGCGATGACTGGGGCTTGGGTTTCAACCTGGGCGCCACCTACGAATTCGATCCGGACACCCGAATCGGTCTGAGCTATCGGTCGCGGGTTAACTATACCTTGGAGGGCGATAATACCGTCACTAACTATATCGAACAGGCGAATGGCAAGACCTCCGCCAAGGTGGACTGGACTGCGCCGGACTGGATGGCGCTGGCGGTTTACAAGCGGCTGAGTCCGCAGTGGGCAGTGATGGCCAGCACTCGTTGGACCAACTGGAGCCTGTTTCAAAAATTGCAGATAGATAAAGCCGATGGCAGCGGCAATTTATCGACCATTCAGGAAAATTGGCAGGATAGCTGGTCGGTCAATCTGGGCGTCAGTTACGACTACAGCCCGGAATGGACCTTCCGCGCCGGTTACGTCTATGACCAGACTCCGATCCGCTCAGCCGAATACCGCCACCCCAGCATTCCTGATAGCGACCGCAACGCCATTGGCCTCGGGTTCAGCTACCACCCCGGTTCCAATCTGTCGATCGATTTCGGCTATATGTACATCAGTTTCGCTGACTCCAGCACCGATGAGGTCCTCAATTTGCCACCCACTTCGTTGCCAGTGCCGGCTGGGCTGATAACGCAACATCTGATGCTGGACTATGCCAGTTCAGGCAACCTGATCGGCATCCAGGCCAGCTACAAGTTTTAAGCCGCGTTCCACCCTCCCCCCAGCCCCTCTCCCGTACGCGGACGAGGGGTTTTTCATTTTGATTAGCCAAATCAATAAAGCCGAAACCGGGTTGCTGGCCTTATGTTGTTCATAGCCGTTTACCCCGCTTTGCGTTGGAGCGGGCGGGGTTGAAAGCAACGGGTCGTTTCGACCGCCTGACCAGAGGACATCGACAATTATGAGTAACGTAGCATCCATCCGCCGGGTGGCGGTTCTGGGCGCGGGCGTGATGGGCGCGCAAATTGCGGCTCATCTCGCTAACGCCGAAGTGCCGGTCGTGTTGTTCGACCTGCCGGCCAAGGACGGCGATCCCAACGGGATCGCGGTCAAGGCCATTGCTAATCTGGGCAAGCTCAATCCGGCCCCATTTGCCGTCAAGGAACGGGCGGCCTTGATCCAGCCCGCCAATTACAACCAGCATCTGGAAGAATTGCGGAGTTGCGATCTGCTGATTGAAGCGATTGCCGAGCGCCCGGACTGGAAAGCCGATCTTTATCAGCGCATCACCCCCTATTTAAATGAGCGGGCGATTCTGGCGACCAATACGTCCGGGCTGCGAATTAATATGCTGGCCGAGTCGGTGCCGGATTCATTGCGCTCACGGTTCTGCGGCATCCATTTCTTCAACCCGCCGCGCTATATGGCGCTGGTGGAGTTAATTCCCTGTCAGCAGACTGATCCCGCCATTCTCGACCAGTTGGAAACTTTCCTGGTCACGACGCTCGGCAAGAGCGTCGTTCGCGCCAAGGACACTCCGAATTTTATCGCCAACCGGATTGGCGTATTTTCCATGGCGGCTACGATTCATCACACTGCCGCTTTCGGACTGAGTCTGGATTTGGTCGATGCGCTGACGGGTCCGGCGATGGGCCGGCCCAAGAGCGCCACTTACCGCACCGCCGATGTGGTGGGGCTGGACACGATGGGCCATGTGTTCAAAGGCTCGGCGCTGGCCTTGCAGCATGATCCGTGGCGCACCTATTTCACGCCGCCGGACTGGTTAAATGCGCTGATCGCAAAAGGCGCGCTGGGCCAGAAAACCGGGGCCGGAATTTACGCCGCCAAGGGCAAGCAGGTATTAAATCCGGCCACTGGCGAGTATCAAAACGCTGGCGCCAAGCCCAATGAGGCGGTGCAGGCCATTCTGAAAATCCGCAATCCTGCTGAGAAATTCGCCGCATTACGGGCCAGCGATGATCCGCAGGCGCAATTCCTGTGGGCGATTCAGCGCGATGTGTTTCATTACGCGGCAGTCCTGCTGGCGGAAATAGCCGATACCGCCCGCGATATTGATTTGGCCATTCGCGGCGGCTTCGGCTGGAGCATGGGACCTTTTGAAATCTGGCAGGCGGCGGGCTGGAAACAGGTGGCCGACTGGATCACTGAAGACATCGCCGCCGGCAAGGCGATGACGACCACCGCATTGCCGGCCTGGGTCGCCGATGTGCAGGGCGTCCATACCGCCAAGGGTTCCTATTCGGCGGCGGAATACGCCTACAAGCCGCGTTCAACCCTGCCGGTCTATCAGCGCCAGCTCTATCCCGAAGGGGTGTTGGGCGAAGCGCCGCATCGCTACGGCGAAACAGTATTTGAAAATACCGGCGTGCGGCTGTGGACGACCGGTGACCACATCGGTGTTCTGAGTTTCAAGAGCAAGATGCACGTCATCGGCGATGATGTGCTGGACGGAGTGCTGGAGGCGCTACAGATCGCCGAACAGCAGTTCGATGGGTTGGTGCTGTGGCAGACCGAAGCGCCGTTCAGCGCCGGAGCCAATCTGGCGCAAGCGGTGCCGGTGGTGATGGCCGGCGATTGGGTCACCTTTGAAAACACCGTCGCCAAGTTCCAGCACACCACCGCTGCGCTGCGTTATTCCGCAATTCCGGTGGTCGCGGCGGCGCAAGGGCTGGCGCTGGGCGGCGGCTGCGAATTCCTGATGCACTGTGATCGGGTGGTCGCGGCCCTGGAAAGCTATATCGGACTGGTTGAGGTCGGGGTTGGGCTGATTCCCGCCGGCGGCGGCTGCAAGGAATTTGCCCTGCGGGCCATGAATGAAGCCAAGGGCGGCGATCTGCTGCCGTTCCTGCGCCCGTACTTCGAGGCGATGGCGATGGCCAAGGTCTCGCGCAGCGCCGAGGAGTCGAAGCAACTCGGTCACTTGAAAGCCTCGGACATCATCGTGTTCAACGCCAGTGAGTTGCTGTACGTCGCCAAGGCGCAAGTCCGGGCGCTGGCGGAAACCGGCTATCGGCCCCCGCAACCCCGGCCGATTCGGGTCGCGGGACGCACCGGCGTGGCTGCTTGCCAAATGGCGCTGGTCAACATGCGCGACGGCGGCTTCATCTCCGCCCACGATTATCAACTGGGCCTGAAGATCGCCACGGCGCTGTGCGGCGGCGATGTCGATCCCAACACGATGGTCGATGAGGCCTGGCTGCTGGGGCTGGAGCGTCAGGGTTTTCTGGAACTGGCGAAAACCCCGCTGACCCAGGCCCGCATCGAGCAGATGCTCAAGACCGGCAAGCCGCTGCGTAACTGATTGGCAGGAGAATTGATAATGAGCAAGCAAATTCAGGACGCCTACATCGTCGCTGCCGCCCGGACGCCGGTCGGCAAGGTGCGTGGCGTATTCCGCAACACCCGCCCGGATGATCTGCTGGCGCATGTGCTGCGCGGCGTGATCGGCCAATGTCCGGGACTGGACCCGAAACTGATCGGCGATGTGATCGTCGGTTGCGCCATGCCGGAAGGCGAACAGGGCATGAACGTCGCCCGGATCGGCCTGTTGCTGGCCGGGTTGCCGGACAGTGTGCCGGGCCTGACCATCAACCGGTTTTGCGCCTCCGGGGTGCAGGCGGTGGCGCAGGCTGCTGACCGCATCCGGCTGGGCGAAGCGGAGGTGATGGTCGCCGCCGGGACCGAAACCATGACCATGATCCCGATGGGCGGCAACAAGATCGCCCTGAATCCCGAAGTGTTTGCGACCGATGAAAATGTCGGGATCGCTTACGGGATGGGCTTGACGGCGGAAAAAGTCGCTGAACAGTGGAAAATTTCCCGCGAGGATCAGGACGCCTTTGCGGTGGAAAGTCATCGCCGGGCGGTGGCGGCGATCGCCGGCGGCGAGTTCAGGCAGGAGATTCTCCCTTATACCGCGCTGGATCGCTCGCCCGATACGAAGGCCATGCAGGTGCGGATTCGGGAACGGATCGTAGAAAATGATGAAGGGCCGCGTCCCGACAGCACTCTGGCCGGACTGGCCAAGCTCAAGCCGGTATTCGCCGCCCGAGGCAGCGTCACTGCCGGCAACAGTTCGCAGATGAGCGATGGGGCCGGCGCGGTGGTGCTGATGAGCGAGCGGCTGGTCAAGCAGTTGAACCTGAAACCGCTGGCCCGCTTTGTCAGTTACGCGGTAGCGGGCGTCCCGGCCCGGATCATGGGCATCGGCCCGATTGCGGCGATTCCCAAGGCGCTGGAGCTGGCTGGGCTGACCAAAAACGATATTGACTGGTTCGAGTTGAATGAAGCCTTCGCCGCGCAAAGTCTGGCGGTGTTGCGCGATCTGGACCTCGATCCGGCCAAGGTCAACCCGCTGGGCGGGGCGATTGCGTTAGGGCATCCGCTCGGCGCGACCGGCGCGATCCGCACCGCGACGCTGGTTCATGGCCTGCGCCGGCGCGGCGGCCAATACGGCATGGTGACGATGTGCATCGGTACCGGCATGGGCGCAGCAGGCGTGTTTGAGGCGCTGTAGCCGGTTCAGAAAAACCTGTCAGAGAAGCCTGTCGGCGCAAACCGGCAGGCTTTTTTAATGAACCGGTGCCAGAAGAGTTTTCAGCAACCCCTCGCGGCTGTTCGTCCCCAGCTTTTCATGAATGCGGCGCAGATAAGTCACTACTGTAGGCAAGCTGAGGCGCAGCCGGGCTGCAATCGCCGGATAAGACAGGTTATCGGCCAGCGCCAGGCATACATCCTGTTCCCGGATCGATAAGCGTAAAGTGTGCATAGCCCGGCACAACCGCAGACGCAATGGCTCCTGATGATCGATAGTGACGCCCATCAAGGCATTGGCGGCGGGAGCTGACCCCGACCTATCGACGCCCGCATTCAAGGTCGGCGGCTCCAGCCAGTGGGCGCGAAAGATAAAGCGGCCACCCGCGTTGCTCTGGACGCACACCGGCGGCGGCGCATCTTTCTCCTGGAAAATCTGATCAAGACGGGCGCAAACCTGCCGTAGCGCCGGCGGTATCGCTACGTCGTGGCTGAAATGAATCCGCCCGGCTGGCAACGCGCCGTAAGTCGCCAGAAACAACAGAGTTCGGGCTGCTTTGCTGAGCGAAACTACCGTACCGTCGCGACTCAGGATAATGAGCCCCGACCGGCCACTGTCCACATAATCCTGATCCATCTCGCTACGCGCCGCCTGCCAACCATGATCGATATACGGCAGCGCCTGCTCAAACTGCTGGCGATGACTGGCATTGAATGGCGGCTGATTGACCGGGCGACACAGCACCACCATGCCCACGATGCGCCCGCTCTGACTAACGGTGCCTTGGAGGGCGTAGTGATGGTTGCTGAGCCGCATGACCAAATGATAGAAATCACGCTGGTAAAAACACTGGTCCAGAATGCGGAAGTCCGGCAGAACCCGGTGAGCAGTGAACCATTGCACCGCCCGAATGTTGTATTCGGGCGTAAACAGCTGGGCGGGCTGATTCAGATAAATATCGAGCGCCTCAAGGGCGAATTGCTCGGCAAGCACGTAAGCCGGACTGTAGTTCTGGTCAAGACCGGTGAAAAAATTGTCTTCCGAAGGGATAAGCATGTGCAGAGCGCGGAGCAGTTCTGGAATCATGATTTCCCTGCTGAGGCCGAGGCAGCACAACTGACGAATATAGGTCTGCGCTTTGACCTGTTTCATCGATTGGTTTTCTCCACTTTGTCCAAATGTCCTATGACGAGAGGACAGACCTGAACGGCTTTCCCTCGTAAGCTAAACCTATAAGGCGTTTATTTTCAGGAGGGTTTAGCCATGTTTCCAAAACCGATCTACGAAATCCTACCTTATGCCTACCTGCTGATTGGGGTATTCGGTTTAACCAGTTTGGAGAGTGGCTGGGGCAAAGTCTGCGGCGTGGCGCTGATCATCAGCGGCGTTATCGTCCAGCAAATCCGCGCCT
Source organism: Candidatus Contendibacter sp. (assembly GCA_020890855.1). Classification (GTDB taxonomy): domain Bacteria; phylum Pseudomonadota; class Gammaproteobacteria; order Competibacterales; family Competibacteraceae; genus RXIV01. The sequence goes on from JAJHPN010000091.1 coordinate 6,608, forward strand.
GCTATCGTTCCGAGGAACGGCGGTCCCAAAAGGCGGTGACCACTCACGAATCACTCCATGCGGAATGGCCCGCCATCCGGTCCAGGATGGAGTCACCTTCCCGCAGATCAATCCCGGACCAGCGCTCGGTTCGAACCGCGAAAACCACTTCAGTGCGGCCTCAACCGCGCGTCAATTCCTGAGCGATCGGTCTATTCCACCGCCCCCAGCGCCAGCACATAGCCGCCCGCCACCAGCAACTCGCCTGGTTTGGCGGCAGTGGCGGTATCTACCCCCGGACTCAATACGTCCAGCAACTCGCCCGACGCCGCCAGCCGGTAGACCGCCATGTTCTGACTTTCCAGTTGCACCCACCAGTCGTTGCGGCGCACCTGCAAGCGCAGGTGGCGGCGGGATAGACCGAGATATTCGGCGCTGATGCCCAGCGAAGTGGTGCGGTTGCCGTCCCAACGCAGCGAACGCGGATCCGCCAGCAGGCGCGGCGCAATATCCGCCTCCGAACCACGTCCGAAACTGACCGCCCGTTCACGCGGCACCGGCAAAGCCAGTGGCGCCGGCAATCGCATCCAGCCCAGGTAGTGTGCGGCCATTGGCCCCGGCGCCGGATAAAGCTCCAGCTCCAGCTCTGTAAACGGTCGCCATTTCCCCGGCAGCGCCAGCAGGTTGGACAACCCCACCACTTCGCCGAACACCCGGTCGGCGTTATCAATTCGGACCCAGGCGGCCACGTCGGGATGACCGTCCGGAGTCAGGTCGCCAGCCCGGTTGAAACTTAGCCGCCAGTCGCTGATCCCAGCGGCGGCATAGGTTGATAGCCGTTGCAGGGCAATCCCGGCCACATGCAGATACGTTACCGGCCGTCGGGGAATCCAGGTGCCCTGATCCGGTTCCATCGGAATCGCCGCACTCCCTTCGGCGGCCAGCGGCAGCGGCGTCGCTGACGAGGGCAAGGGCAGCTCCAGTGGCGGGAATGGCGATGCCGATGCCGGCGGCGAGGACGACCTGTCCAGAATCGGCAGCGGTTGCGTAGCGTCGTCGAAATCGGCAGTGAGACCCAACATTGGCTCACGCCGACCCCAGGGATCAATCAGCGGATAAGTCTCGTCCAGCCCGGCGTCGGAATTTTCGGCCAGCAGCATCGGCGACGGGGCGGGCGGCGGAGCGACTCGATCCGGCGCCCGCCCTGCCCAATCGGAGCGCGCCAGCGCCAGGTCCTGCGCCGTTAACGCAACGACCCGCAGCCGCAACCCGCGCCCGCGCCGGTCACGCAAGGCGAAGCCGCCCTCGCCATCCGGGGTAAGGGTCACGCTATCCGGCGGTTCAGCGCCCATGTCAACCAGCGGCGGCGGTCCGGGCCGCAACACCAGCAGCGCCGATTCACCACTGAGAAACGGCCAGCCAATCACTGCAACACTGCTGGTGCGACGGTCGCCATTGATCAGGGTCAGGCGTTGACCGGGGTAAATCAATCCGATCTCACGCCAGTCGCCCGGCCCGTCCGCTGCCGTCTGAATCCGTAATAGCGGCAGATCGCTCTCGGCGGCAACATGAATCGCCCGCCCAAACAGAAATTGCGCCTCACCCGAACGCAGGATCGGGTCCGGCTCCAGCCGATAGCGGATCGTCGCGTCATCGGCCAGATAGCGGCCCAGTTCCTGTTCATGCCGATGTTCGAGTTCCTGCACCAGCGCCCGCCGGCCAAAGCCATCTTCCAGCCGGTCATCCCGCACATAATCGCGCTCGGGGATGCGCACGATGACATGACTGTAACGAGTTTCCTTGCGCTGGCGGGCGCGAATGGCGCGAGGATGACGCTTAAGCGCCTCCAGCAGCGCCATGCCGTCCTGGCCGCTCCGGCCGCGTTCCCACAGCAGATCAGCGTTGAAGACATCCGCCACCTTACGCAAGGTCGCGCACACCACATAATCAGAGGCAATCAGCGCCTCAGCGGGAGTCGTCATGATTTTGTTCCTCAACTGCGACCGCCAACGCGATCACCGGCAACACAAACAGCGTCAGGTGACTGCCGGCCGCCGATAATAGTGGCATCGGTTGACCCATGACCGGTAGAAAACCCAGATTAGTTCCCCATGAAACCAGAAAATGCGCCCCTAACAAAGCGGCGCCGCCATACAACGCAAATCCGGCAAAGCCGCCGGGCGTCGCCAGGCGGCCAGCGCTCTCGCTCCGATCCAGCGCGCGATCGGCAATGACCAGCAACAAGCCGATCAGCGCCGCCTGGATTCCCGCCAGAACCAGTCCGGCTAGACTGCCGTAACGATTCAGGAAAAACGCCGGGGTGAAGTCATTTTCCACCGCCGGGAGGTTCATGACCCGTCCATTGGCGGCCTCAGTCCACACTGTTCCCCACCAACCACCGGCCCGGATCGCCTCCTGCGCCCGCCGTAATTGATAGCCGGCATGGGGATAGCGATCGGGCGCGGCCCAGACCCGAATCCGATCCGCCTGAAAATCGAGCGGAAAAGCGTCGGGATGATTCTGTAACCAGCTCAGGCCCACCGCCAGCGCCATCACCAGAGTGAGCAACGCGGTCTGACCGGAGCGGCGGAGCGGCCGATGCGACTGGACCTCCAGCCAGACCCAACCCATCGCCAAGGCCCACGGCGACAACAACGCCAGCGGCGAGAAATCACGCAGGAACAGCAAGGCAAAACCGCCAACCACCACCAGCAGCGCGACTGGCCAGAGATAGCGCAACCCGTTTGACACCGCGCCGCCAGCAGCGCCTTGCCCTGACCGCGCTTGGCGCATCAGCGCATAGGCGGCGGTGGCGATCAGCGCCAGTTTAGTCAATTCAAAGGGTTGCAGACCGGCCCATCCCTGTTCATCACCAAACAATAGCTGCCCCGCCAACAACAGCAACGCTGCGCCGCCGAGCAACCGCAAGCTCCAGCGTAACAGGCGCAGATTCAGTCGATTCAACGGCGGTCGCCCTTGCCAGAGAGTCCAGACGGCCCAGACCAGCCAGCCGAACAGTCCGGTCAGCGCCGCGTTGCCACCGCCATAGCGCAGCCACCCGGATTCGCCAGCCCCGACGCCAAGTTGCAGCAAGGTCATCAATCCGCTGCCGAGCAGCAGGGTCAGCGCCGCCAGTAACCGGACGCTCCATGGCGAGCGCACCGCCGCCAGCCAAAACCCCAGCGCCGGCCAGGCCAGCAAATACGGCCACAGCACCGGCAGATCGGGACTGGCCCAATAGGTTCCCAGGCAGGCGCTCGCCAGCGCCAGAGCGGCAGCAATTTTCCAGCATATCAACCGTTTCGACCACGACCGGGGTAACCCCGGCCAGATCAGCCCCATCGCCAGGATGGCCAAGGGCGGCAACACTGGACTCCATAGTCCGCACATTCCGGATCGATCCACCAGCCACAACCAGGGAATCGGTCGCCATTGCACGGCAACCGCTGGCCCTGTGACGGGCGGCGCAGTATCGGCCAGGCGGCGCTGGACGCGGGCCAGCACCGCCAATTCCAGTTGTGGTGTAGTTTGTACGACCTGGTAACGGGTGCGGCCGATGATCAGCCGGTCGCCAACCGCCAGCGGAATGGAGCGCCGCCACAGCGATTCCGCCGCTGGAGTTCCGGCAACCGTTATCACCGGCGATCCCTCCGCAGATCCTGCCTCGCCGGGTTGCAGCACGAAACCGGCGCGGATCGGCGCTACCGCCACGGTGTCGACCGCCACGCCGGTCACCCCCAGCCGGTCTGCACAATACACTCCGCCACCCAACCGCAGCGGGCGCTGCGCCAGACGATCCCAGCCCAGCGCCGCCAGACCATTTCGCCACCGGTTTCGCCAGTCAGGATAGCATTCGGGCGCAGGCTGACCGTCCCGCTGCAAGCGGACGCCATCATATTCCCAAACATGGTGATCACCTTGTAGAACCAGCCGGTGGGCGTCAGCCGCCAGCACTGTAAAAGACTCGCTGCCTACCGTAAATTGCGCTCCCGGCGTCAGCGGCCATTCCCGGATCGAACGATAATCCGGCTCACCGGCGGGTCGCCACAGTGCTTGCTTAGTGGATGAAAGGTTGGTCAGTCGCCAGCCGCCTTCAGTCTCGCGGCGCAGCAGGAGGTGATCCCGATCCGCCTGCGCCGCCCACAGCGCCTCACGGTCCAGGACGACCGATTGTCCCGGCTCCAGGGTCACGGTCAGAAGATGCGGCTCCAACCAGGCCGGCGCATGGCAGACCGTCCACACCATGCCGAGCGCCGGCAGCCACCCGATGAACCACCACCACCTCAGGCCATAACACCGTTGACGCCATCCGGTGCGGATCGCTGCGAAGGGTGAATCGGGTTCAGTCATCGGGCTCAAGCTCCATCACTTTCGTCCCTATCCAGTGCAGCCGCCCCTTGCCCAGCGGCTCGGAATGCCGGGTATTGAAAATAGCGATCTGCTGGCGCACATAACGGCCAGCCGCGCTGAAATGCAGCGCCCGGTGCAACTGGCGACGGGCGTCGTCCCACGGACGGTCCAGCCAGTCCGGTTCAGCGTGACGCGGCGTCAACCACTCGGGATGTTCACGCCGGTAGATCTGCCGCAACGGTAAATCAGCCGGAGCAACGGCGATCCGTCCATCTGCACCTTGGCGCAGCAAACCTGCGGCCAGCGCCTGCTCAAATAAATCGGCATCTTCGCGGCGCTGCGCCGTGGTGACTGGACCGGATGCCGGCAGCGCCGCCGGCCGGGCATGGATCGCCGCCAACCGCCCGTACAGCAGCCCGATGCTGAGGACGATGCCCAGCGCCAGCCACCGCGCTGGTCGGAGAGCGCCCTGATTCAGCTTTGGTATGGGTTTCATCGTGCAATGAGCATCCAGATGTCTGGAAATGGCTTGACCCGGCTATCACAGGCTAGTTTACTGAATCATTGAATGGCTGAATGATTAGGTCCTGTCCGAAGACCGTCGGCCCGGAGAATCTCCCCATGTACAGCGGCGAATCACTCACGATTAATGACCGGGATTACCGGCTGGAAACCGTGCTGGCGGCCGGCGCCGGCAGCTATGGTCAGGTCTGGGCGGCGACGGACGCCGCCGGTTGCGCTGTCGCGCTCAAATTTATCAATGCCGAGGCGATGGCCCAGGTCGATCCCAGCCTGCGTGGTCACTGGCGGGCGCATCTGGAGCGGGAGATTGTGTTTCTGACGGGCCTGGACGCCGACGAATCCCGCCACATCGTCACCCTGATCGACGCCGGGCTGGTGGACGGCCAACCGGTGCTGATCATGGAGCGGCTTCAGGCCGATCTCGGTCAGTGGCTCGCGCAGCAGCAGCGGGATCAGGCGCCGCCGCCCGATCTGGCGCAAATTCTCGACTGGGCCGAACAGATTCTCGACGGTCTGGAAGTGGTGCATCGCGCCGGCTTCGTCTATCGGGATTTGAAATTCAGCAATCTGCTGGTGGGCGAGAACGGCGCACTGCTCAAACTGGCTGATTTCGGCGCGCTCAAGCGTGAGAACGGCGATAGCACCCGTTCGTTCATCGGCACCCCGGCCACCATGGCTCCGGAACAGGCCTTGCCCGTGCGCCAGAGCCTGGCCGGCGGTTGTGAATACGCGGTGGACTATCGCGCCGACTATTACGCGCTGGGGCTGCTGCTGTTCATCCTGCTCACCGGCCAACCCGCCACGGCCGCTCAGCGCCGGCTTGGCCAGTTGCTGGCGCTGTACGGCCAGGAAGGCGCGGGCCAGCATCGTGAGCTACTGGGCGGTCTGGAGGATCAGGAACGCGAGGCGCTCCGCCGGGCGATTGAATTCTGGACGGCGCCGGTTTCAACCATTCCTGGGGGTGGCGCAGCGGCGCAGTTGACCGATCTGATCGCGGGACTCCTGGCCCGTGATCCGGCAGACCGCCCACAACAGGGCGCAGCTATCCGGGCCATGCTAAAGGCTGCTGGCGCCGGGCAGCCTGTACTGTCCGCCCTGGTTCCGGAACGGATCGAGCCGGTGATCGTCCTGGACCAAAATCCGCTGCCGCCACCAGTCGTCCGCCGTCCGGCGCATCGAACCAAAACGGCGACTGTTTCCCCCTGGCTGCGGCGCGGGGTAGGACTGGCCAGCTTGCTGGCCCTGGCCGGAACCGTGGCCTGGGCGATCCTCCCGCCGGACCTGTTGTCCCGTTCGCGCCGCGTTGAAACGCCGGCGGCGACCGTGGCCTCGGCCAGGCCGGATGTGGCGGCTAATCCCGCCCCTCCCGCACCGGCGATAATCCCGCCACTACCGCCCGCACCGGCGACGGCCGGCCCGCTGCCGCCGCCCGATCCTCCCGCTGCGCCGGAACCCTCTACAACGCAGGAATCCGTCGCCAGCGTGACTACACTCCCTGAACCCGCAGCATTGCCTGTCGCTGATGCTCCTGTAGCTGACGATCAGGCATCCGCCCCGCCAGTGGTGAGCCCGCCGCCAGCCATCCAACCCACTGCGGCTGTCCGACCGCCGCCGGTTCGTTCGCCAAAGCCTGCACGGGAAAAACCAGTTGCGAAAATGGGCAAAACCACGCCCGCCGCTGAACCAGTTGAAAAGACAATCAAAACTGCGCCAGTGGCGATAGTGCCGGCGACAAAACCGGCATTGCCGCTCCCTGCGCCTGCCGCACCGGAGATCACCCGCAAGCCGCCATTGGTCGCCAAGGCGGCGCCGGTACTCCGTGAACGTAAAACGCCCGCCCTGGCCACCCGTGCGCCTCAGAGTTCGATGAGCGCCACGCCGCCAACCCTGCAACCCGCCCGAACCGCCGAACCGCCGAACCGCCGGGTTGTCCGCGCCAAACCGCCGTCCCGTTCTGGATCGCGGCCAACCTTGCCCGCCTTGCCGCCGATTGAACTGGAATCCCGTCCCCAAGCTCCGCCGCCGCTCAAGCTGGTCAGCCGGTCCGAACCGATGTCGACGGCGGAGCCAGTCCGTCCGGCTGCGCCGGTGACGACTGTGGTCCCGCCAGCATCAAGGCGAAATCCAGCGCCGCCGCCGGTGCATCCCAGCGATCCAATCAGCCAGTTCCAGAAAGACGCCAGCCGCGCCGCCGCTGACCTCCAGCGCGAAGCGGCAGCGATCGGCAACTGGGCCAGTCGCGCCGGTAAGGAAGTTCAGCGCACTCTCGACAGCGCCAACCGGGCGGTAAACCAATGGACTGGAAATTGTGGTTCGGCCAATGACTGCAACCGTAATCCCCGGGTTGAGCGCCGCGACCGCTGGGCGGATCGGACGGTCGGAACCGTTTCCCAACGCCCACCGCCGCCACCGCCGCCCGATGATGAAGAAGGCGGGTTTGCAGAAGCGCCACCGCAGCACTATCGTTAAAAAAACA
>JAJHPN010000282.1 GCA_020890855.1 Candidatus Contendibacter sp.
GTTCTGGGCCGCTGCCGGGATGGTGGCCGGCTTCCTGTCCCTGGGGACGCTGACCTATCGGTTGAACCGGCTGGAAGTGCCGCCGGTGGTGGTGGCGGTGGTCAGTATGGTGGTGTTCATCGGCATCGAGTTGGCGCTGGCCGCCGGCTATACCGAAAATCTGCTGCCGCTGTGGATCGCCTTCGGATTTTTCGGCACCGCCAGCACACTGAGCTACGCGATCCTGTCGCAAGCCTTTCCTCCGACCATGGCCGGGCGGGTGAACACCGCTTTTAATCTGCTGGTGTTTGTGGCGGCGTTTCTTATGCAATGGGGCTTGGGCGCGATGATCGGCCTCTGGCCCCGGACCGCGGCGGGCGGTTATGCGCCAGCGGGCTACAGCGCCGGATTTGGACTGGTCGTGGCGTTGCAGGTCGCCGCGATGGGCTGGTTCTGGTGCGCCGGGGCCGGCTCCAATCGCCGTATCCGCTTGAGCCGGCAACCCAGGGATTCCACGGTTTAGCCATTCCAGGGCCGGACGGTATGACCATGATGCAACGGGCCGCGCCCCTGACCGAGACCGGGCGCGGTGCGGATCGCCTCCTGCACATAGACCAGCGCCCGCTGCACCGCTATGTTCAAGGCCAGCCCCTGCGCCAGCCCGACCGCAATCGCCGAGGCCAGGGTGCAGCCGGAGCCGTGGGTATCGCGGCTCTCCAGCCGGGGCGCGGTAAAGATTTCCTCGCCACCGCGCCAGACCAGCCAGTCCGTCACTGTAGCGCCGCCCAGATGGCCACCCTTGACCAGCGCCGCCGCCGGCCCGAGTTCCAGCAACCGCTGGCCCGCCGCCGCCAGATCGGCCGGCCCCCGGATCATCAAGCCGCTCAATGCCTCGGCCTCGCGGAGATTGGGCGTCACCAGCGCGGCGCGGGGCAACAACCGTCGAATCAGGGTTTCGACCGCGGCCGGGTCGATCAGGGCGTCGCCGCCCTTGGCGTACATCACTGGATCCACCACCACTGGGATCCCCGCCGCCGCCCGGTCCAGCACATCTACCACGGCCTCAATGACTGCCGCGTTATGCAACATGCCGGTCTTGATGCAATCTGCGCCGATGTCCGCCAGCACCACCTGCATTTGCTGGGCGATGAATCCCGGCTCCACTCCGACGATGCCGAACACACCCTGGGTATTCTGTGCAGTCAGCGCCGTAATCGCGGTCGCTGCATAACCGCCCAGCGCCGTCACCGTTTTTAAATCAGCCTGAATCCCGGCGCCGCCGCCAGAGTCTGAACCCGCTATCACCAAGACCCGTCCGCTCATCTAAAATGCCTTTTACTGTCGAAGGTTTAAGATCATTGCGCGAGGCGGCGAAAACCAGTAGCGTACCGCGCTTTCTTCACAGCCCCCCGATGATTATACCCATGCGGATTGAATCCCCCCTGTGTCTGTATACCGGCGTCGTCTCTCCCGAATGGATGGACTACAACGGCCACATGAATGTGGCTTACTATGTTTTGGCGTTTGATCATGCGACTGACGCTTTTATGGACGCGCTGGGCATGGGACAAGATTACCGGGAGCGCCAGAATTGCTCAGCGTTCGTGGTGGAAACCCATGTGAATTACCAGCGCGAGCTGGTGGCGAACGATCCGATGCGGATTAGTACGCAACTGCTCGGTTTCGACAGCAAACGCATTCATTGCTTTCATCGCCTGTATCACGCTGCCCGGGGGTTTCTGGCGGCGACCACCGAACTGATGCTGATCCATGTCGATTTAACCGAGCGTCACAGTACGTCGATGCCGATGCCGGCGCTGGATCAGTTGGGCGCCATCATGGCCCAGCATATCCAGTTGCCCCGGCCCCCGCAGTCCGGTCGGGTGATGGGCGTGCGCGCCAAATCGCCCACGCTGCAACTTGAACTGCCGGCCTTGCGGCGAGCCTCCCGCTGATCCGGGCCTCTCGCCAATCCAGTGCGTCAAACGTTAATCAGCCAGCGTTCAGTCTGGCTGAACTATCCTGATCGCCGATACAGTTCACCGCTGGAGAAAACAGCCATGATCAAAAAAGCGATATCAACTTTGTTGTGCGTGGCGCTGCTTGGCGCTCCGGCGCCACTGCTGGCGGGCGGGCGGGGCGACGCCATCCTGGGTGGCGCGGTCGGCGGCGCGCTGGGCGCGGCGATTGGCTCTGAAGTTGGTGGGCGCGATGGGGCCATCGTGGGTGGAGCGATTGGCGGCGCTACGGGAACCGCCCTTGCCACTCAACGCTACCGGCGCTCATACCCAGATCCCGTTTACGTCAACCGCTACCGGTATGTGGAACGGTCAGTCTATCCGGGGCCACGCGACTATGGCCCGCCGCCCGGCTATTATCGGGGTCGGGGGCAGGGTTATGGGCGCCATCGCCATCACGACTACGATCATTGGTAGTTTATTCAGCGACAGGCCCAATCAGTTCATAGCCGACGGTTTGCGCTCCCCCTGCATCCGCTCCTGACACAACCCTAAAATTTGGGGTTGGTCAGGGCGGATTTTTGTTATGCTCAAATCGTTATGGCCCAGTTTCCACTTCGATCCGGCTTTCAGTGAATCCCGCACGACGTTTCCTGCTGGCGACGGCAAAGCGCGTGTGGCCTGTGTTGTCCCGCTATGAAACGTGGCAGCGGCCCGCCGTCACCGTGGTTACGGTGATCCTGGTGCTGGCGCTGGCCCATTCACTGGCGAGATTGACGATGACAGTGTTGTCCGGCCAGTCGTCGCCAGTCGGGACGCCAGCGCCGGTTCAATCCTCCGCTGATCGGGCGAGCGGCATTCAGCCCGACGCGGTCGCCGCTATCGTCGGTTGGCATCTGTTTGGACGGGTAGAGACCGGTCAACCCCCGCCGCCAGTCCCCGCCGCCATTCCGGTGACGCCGCTCAATTTGCGCTTGGCCGGGGTATTTTTCGCGGAACGCAATAACCAGCACGCGCTGGCCCTGATCGCCGAGGGCGGCGGTTTGGAGCGTGGTTACCGGGTTGGCGAATCGTTGCCTGGCGGCGCTCGCCTGGAACGCATTCAGCGTGATCATGTGCTGGTCTCCCGCGACAACCGGCAGGAAGCGCTTTATCTGCCAAAACTGGACGAAAGCGGACGGATCTCCGCCCCGCTGATGGTCCCCGCAGCGACCGAACCCGCATCCAGCCCCGCTGCCGCCGCCCAGATCATTGACGCCAGTGCGGTGGCCAGCCGGTTGCGGAGCGAAATGGCAACCCGGCCCCAGGCGCTGGAAGACATCGCTTTTGCCAGCCCGTATTTACAGGATGGGCAATTTGTCGGCTTCCGGTTACGACCGGGGCGCGACCGGCAACTGTTTCAACAATTGGGCCTCAACGGGGGGGATGTGCTGACTGAAATCAACGGAACTCGCCTGAACAGCCCGGCCCAAGGCTTGATGTTGTTGCAGGAGCTGATGAGCGCTACCCGGATTGACGTGCGGGTGTTGCGCAACGGCGTTGAAGCGCCCCTGACTTTTTTTCTGGACGGCTCGGCCCCCGCCGAGCGGGACTGATTACCGTCGCTATTAACCGCCGACCATGACCATAAATCACAGACCGAACCAACGCTTCACCTTTCGTAAGCACGCTTTGGGAGGGCTGCTGGGCGGGCTGCTCGTGGTGGCGGCGTACGCCGCCCCGGTCACACTGAATCTCAAAGACGCCGACATCAACGCCTTGGTGGAGAGCATGTCGGTGCTAACCGGCAAAAACTTCATCGTTGATCCCCGGGTCAAGGGCAAAGTGACCATCATTTCCGCCAAGGCGATGGATGAGAAGGAACTCTATGAAGTGTTTCTGGCGGTGCTGGGGGTGCATGGCTTCGCCGCCATTCCCGGTGATAACGTAACCAAGATCGTGCCGGCGGCGGGCGCCAAGCAGGAAAGCGTTCCGACCGTGGAGTTACGCAGTCGGGTCGAAGCGGATCAGATCGTCACCCGGATCATCCAGGTCCAGAATGTATCGGCGGCGCAGATCGTGCCCATTCTGCGCCCCCTCATTCCGCCACAGGGCCATCTAGCGGCCTACACGCCCACCAATGTCCTGATCATTTCCGACACTGCGGGCAACGTCGAACGGATTGCCGCCATCATTGCCCGGATTGATTTGGCCAGTAATGAGGAAGTGGAAATCGTCGCCTTACGCCATGCATCGGCGACCGAAATTGTGCGGGTGCTGACTGCGCTGGAGCAAGGCAAGGGCCGGGGCGATCCGGCGGCCGCTACGGGAACCACGCCGCGCATGGTGGCTGATGAGCGCAGCAACAGTATTCTGTTGAGCGGCGACAAGGCCACGCGGTTACGGCTGCGAGCCTTGATCACTCATCTGGACACCCCGGTCGATAGCGGCGGCAATACCCAGGTGATCTACCTGCGCTATGCCAAGGCCAAGGACTTGATGACAGTGTTGCAGGGGGTCAGCAAGAGTTTGAGCAGCGAAACCGCCCGCAATGCGCCGATGCCGGCGGGACAGCCGGGAGCGCCGCCGGGCGGGAGCAGCAGCGGGGGATCCAGCCTGGTCGATATTCAGGCCGACGAGTCTACGAACGCCCTGGTGATCACGGCGCCGTCGGACTTGATCCGCTCGCTGCGCTCGGTGATCGCCCAACTGGATGTGCGCCGCGCTCAGGTGCTGGTTGAAGCGGTGATCGCTGAAATTTCCGCTGAGAAAACCGCCGAATTGGGGGTGCAATGGGTGGCTTACGGCAACAGCGTGATCGGCTTCACCAATCTGGGTTCGGGCAACGCCAGTCTGGCGAATATCGTTAGTCTGGCGGCGCAGGTTGATGCCGGCAGCACCACGCTTCCCGCAGCGGATCGGGTTCCGCAAGGGCTGCACATGGCGGTCGGCGATTTTTCCGGCGATAACCAGTTTGGCGCTCTGATCAGCGCCCTGGCCAAAGACGCCGACACCAACGTGCTGTCCACCCCGACCGTGGTGACGCTGGACAACGAGGAAGCCGAAATTATCGTCGGCCAGAACGTCCCCTTTGTCACCGGCAACTACACCACCAGCACCGGCAGTAGCGCCGCCAGTTCGGTCGGCAATCCGTTCCAGACCATCCAGCGCGATGATGTGGGCATCAAGCTCAAGGTCAAGCCGCAAATCAACGAGGGCAATGCGGTCAAGCTGGAAATTGCCCAAGAGGTGTCCAGCGTCGTGCCCTCAGCCAATGCCGCCACTCAGGGGCCGACCACCAACAAGCGCTCGATCAAGACCAAAGTGCTGGTGGAAGACGGTCAGGTGCTGGTGCTGGGGGGGCTGATTGATGAAAATCTGAACGAAAACGCCCAGAAAGTGCCTTTTCTGGGCGATATTCCCCTGCTCGGCAACCTGTTCCGTTATCGCGGCACCACCAAACTTAAACGGAATCTGATGGTGTTCCTGCACCCGGTCATCTTGCGCGATTCCGCCCAAGGCGCCCTGCATACCAACGACAAGTACAGTTATATCCGCGATCAGCAGCTTGCGGCGCGGGAGCGGGCCGATTACCTGCTGCCCAATGTTCAGCCGCCGCTGCTCAAACCGCAGCCGGAAGTCAAGGCGCAAGGCACGATCCTTAACGTCCAACCGGAGGCCAAGGTGGAATCCGCGCCGCCGCCTGCGCCGGTTGTCGAAGCCGGGTTCGGCAACAAATGAGCGTTGACGACCGGTTGTCCAGCGGCGTCTCCGAACCGGAAACCGGGTTGCCGCGCCATCTGCCCTACGCTTTCGCCAAGCGGCATGGCGTGCTGGCGCTGGAGGAGAGTGACAGCGGGATCGCCATCGCCTGCCGGCCGGATGTGAGTTGGCGCAGCCTGGCTGAGTTGCGCCGCTATCTTCATGCGCCGTTGCGCCCGACCCTGATGCCCGCCGCCCAGTTTGAGCGGTTGTTGCAGGATCGCTACGAAGGCGACAGCAACGGCGCGGCGCGGATGATGGAAGATCTCGGCGAGGAAATGGATCTCAATCAGGTGGCGATGGCTCTGCCGGAGCCGGAGGATTTGCTGGAAAGCGCTGACGATGCGCCCATTATCCGGTTGATCAATGCGCTGTTGACCGAGGCGATCAAGGAAAACGCCTCGGACATTCACATTGAGTCGTTTGAAAACCGGTTGCTGGTGCGGTTTCGGGTGGACGGCGTGCTGCGGGAAGCCTTGCAGCCGCCCCGGGCGCTGGGGCCGCTGCTGGTGTCGCGGGTCAAGGTCATGGCCCATCTGGACATCGCCGAAAAACGCCTGCCGCAGGACGGACGGATTTCGCTCCGGGTCGCCGGGCGGCCGGTGGACGTGCGGGTCTCGACCCTGCCGGCCGGACATGGCGAGCGGGTGGTGTTGCGGTTGCTGGACAAGCGCGAGGGTCGATTGGACTTGCAGCATCTGGGGATGGAACCGGGCGATGAAACGCGGCTGCTCAAACTCATCCATCGCCCGCACGGTATTTTGCTGGTGACCGGTCCGACCGGCTCCGGCAAGACCACCACGCTTTATGCGGGCCTGACCCAGTTGAATGACCGCAAGCGCAACATCATGACGGTGGAAGACCCCATCGAGTATTACCTGGACGGCATCAGCCAGACCCAGGTCAACACCAAGGTCGAAATGACCTTCGCCCGTGGTTTGCGGGCGATCCTGCGCCAGGACCCGGATGTGGTGATGGTCGGCGAAATCCGTGATCTGGAGACCGCCGAGATCGCGGTGCAAGCTTCATTGACCGGTCATCTGGTGCTGTCCACCCTCCACACCAACAGCGCAGTCGGAGCGATGACCCGGTTGCGCGACATGGGCGTCGAGCCGTTTCTGCTGTCCTCGTCGTTGATCGGCGTCTTGGCGCAACGGCTGGTGCGCAAGCTCTGTCCCCACTGCAAACAGCCCCATCCGGCCAGTCCTGCCGACTGTGCGGCGCTGGGCGTCAATTTCGCCACGCCACCCACGTTGTATGCGCCGGCCGGTTGCGAACACTGCAATCAATCCGGCTACCGGGGCCGCACCGGCATTTTCGAACTGGTGACGGTGGACGAGACGATGCAAACCCTGATTCACGAAGGCAAAGGCGAACAGGAACTGGAGCGCCACGCCCGGTTGTCCAGCCGCAGCATCCGCGATGACGGCCGCCGCCGGGTCTTGGCTGGCGATACCGCGCTGGCGGAACTGGTGCGGGTGACGCGGGAGGATTAGTGCCCGCCTTCCAATACGCCGCGCTCGATGCCAAAGGCCGTCAGCGCAAGGGCTTGATTGAAGCCGATACCCCGCGCCTGGCCCGGCAAGCCTTGCGCGAGCGCGGCCTCAGTCCGCTGGATGTCGAGGAAGTCGCCAGTCAGGAGCGGCGGCGGGTCCGGCAGCTCTGGGGTTTACGGATCAGCCCGACCGATCTGGCGCTGATCACCCGGCAACTGGCGACGCTGGTGGCCTCCGGGTTGCCGCTGGAAGAAGCCGTGGGCGCCGTCGCCCGGCAGGCGGAACGCACCCGGCTCAGCGGGTTGCTGCTGGCGGTGCGGGCGCGGGTGCTGGAGGGACATACCCTGGCGACAGCGCTGAGCGATTTTCCGCAGATCTTCCCGGAACTGTACCGGGCCACCGTCGCCGCCGGCGAGCAGTCCGGTCATCTGGACGTGGTGTTTGAGCGGCTGGCCGATTACACCGAAGCCCGCCAGCAGATGCGTCAGAAAGTCGGGCTGGCGCTGTTTTATCCGCTGTTGTTGACCGGCGTCGCCATTCTGATCGTCGCCGGATTGCTGACTTATGTGGTGCCGCAAGTGGTGCAGGTCTTCAGCAATCTCAATCAGCAGTTGCCGGCGCTGACGCGCGGGTTAATCGCCCTCAGCGACTTTCTGCGCCAATACGGCTGGCTGTTGCTCATCGTGCTGGCCGGTGGCGTCATCGCCTGGGTGTACGCCTTGCGCCGGATCGGGTTCCAACGGCGGGTGCATCAAACCCTGTTGAAGTTGCCCTTGCTGGCGCGGCTGGTGCGGGGCGTGAATACTGCCCGCTTCGCCCGGACCTTCAGCATTCTGATGGCCAGTGGCGTGCCGGTGTTGGACGCGATGCGGATTTCGGCGCAGGTGATGAGCAATTTGCCGATGCGCGAAGCGGTCGAACAGGCGGCGGTGCGGGTCAAGGAAGGCGCAAGCCTGTTCAAGGCGATCAGCAACAGCGGCTATTTTCCGCCGATGACCTTGCAACTGATCGCCAGTGGCGAGGCCAGTGGCCGGCTGGAAAATATGCTGGAGCGGGCGGCGGTGCAGCAGGAGCGCGAGACCGAAACCCTGATTGCCGCCTTGCTGGGGATTTTTGAGCCAATGCTGATTCTGGTGATGGGTGGGGTAGTGCTGATCATCGTGCTGGCGATCCTGCTGCCGATTTTCGATCTCAATCAACTGGTGCATTGAGAATGATGGGCGTGATCACCGCTTAATCCCCGAATCGCGCGCCTGACTCTAGCGAAGCGTATTCCACAGCGGCCGTCGAAGAACTTATGGGAATTAAAACTACAGCCGGCAATCTTCATCTCTTTGGGATTCGCCACCACGGCCCCGGCTGCGCCCGGAGTCTGGTGCGTGCTTTGGCGACCCTGCAACCGGATTGCGTCCTGATCGAAGGCCCGCCCGAAGCGGACGCGCTGCTGACGCTGGCGGCGGCGGACGGGATGGAGCCGCCGGTCGCGTTATTGCTCTACGCCCCGGATGAGCCAAGCCGCGCCGCGTTCTACCCGTTCGCCGAGTTTTCCCCGGAATGGCAGGCGATGCGTCTTGCGGTGCAAGCCGGGGTTCCGGCCCGGTTCATGGACTTGCCGCAAACCCACGCGCTGGCGCTGGAAAAGGAACGTGAGGCGGTGACGCCAGTCACCTCACCCGAGGACGCGATGGCGGAGAGCGCACCCGTTGCTGCAATCGAAGACGATCCGGTCTTGCGCCATGATCCGCTCGGCTGGCTTGGGCAAGCGGCCGGCTACGGCGGCGGCGAGGAGTGGTGGGAACATACCGTTGAACAACGCCAGGATGGCGCGGAGTTATTTACGGCGATTGCCGAGGCGATGACTGCGGTGCGGGCCGAAACCCCGCCGTTGGCCGATCCGTTCCGGGCGCGGCGCGAAGCGTTGCGCGAGGCGCACATGCGCAAAACCATCCGGGCCGCGCAAAAGGAAGGCCGGGAGCGGATCGCGGTGGTGTGCGGGGCGTGGCATGTCCCGGCGCTGGCCCAGATGCCGGGCGTCAGCGCCGATAACGAGCTGCTGAAAGGCTTGCCCAAACTGAAGGTCGAAGCCACCTGGATTCCGTGGACTTATGACCGGCTGGCGGCGGAAAGCGGTTACGGAGCCGGGGTCGATTCACCGGCCTGGTATGAGCATCTGTGGCGGCGCGGCGGCCGGGCCGATCCGGCGGCCTGGTTCGCCCGGGTCGCCCGGTTATTGCGCGATGCCGAGATCGACTGTTCATCGGCCCACCTGATCGAATGTGTGCGGCTGGCGGAAACGCTGGCGGCGGTGCGGAATCGGCCAGGGCCGGGTTTGACCGATCTGCTGGAAGCGGCCGGCACCGTACTCACCACCGGCGAAGATGCGCCATTGCGGCTGATCCGCCGCGAATTGATCATCGGTCGCCGGCTTGGTCAGGTGGCGCCGGAAACGCCGACCGTGCCGTTGCAGCGCGATCTGGAGCGGCGCTGCAAAACCCTCCGCCTCACCCGCAGTCCGACCCGTGAACCGCTCGAACTGGATTTGCGGAAAGATCACGATCTGGCCCGCAGTCAATTCCTGTACCGGTTGCGGCTGCTGCGGATACCGTGGGGCGAAGTGACCCAGACGCAGGGTGGCAAAGGCACCTTCCGCGAAACGTGGGCGCTGCAATGGCCGCCGGAATTTGCGCTGGCGGTGATTGAAGCCGCCCCTTACGGCAACACGGTCGCGGAAGCGGCGGCGGCGCTGGCCCGGCGCACGGCGGCGGAAGCGCACGATCTGCCAGCGCTCACCGAACTGGTCAGTCAACTGCTGCTGGCTGATTTGCCCGCCGCGCTGGCTGATGCAATGCGGGCGTTGGAAAACCGCGCGGCCTTGACCGGCGACATTCCGCAACTGATGACCGCGATTCCGCCGTTGGCCCAGGTTTCGCGCTACGGCGATGTGCGCCAGACCGCCGTCGCTCAAGTGCTGCATGTTCTCGACGGGTTGATCGTGCGGGTGTGCATTGGGCTGGGGGTGGCGTGCCGGGCGCTGGATGACGAGGCCGCCGCCAGCATGGCCGGGCGGATCAGCCGCTTGCATGCCGCGATCAAACTGGTGGAGCGGCCCGACCATCGTGACGCCTGGTTGAGGGCGCTCCAGCAGATCGCCGATGCCGACAGCGTCCATCATCAGGTGCAGGGCCGCATAGCCCGGTTGCTGTTTGACGAACATTGCGAAACCGCCGGCGACGTGGCCGACCGGATGAGCCGCGCCCTGAGCCGGGCCGCGGCTCCGGAAGCCGCTGCGGCCTGGCTGGAAGGGTTTCTCAGCGATGGCGGGATCATTCTGGCCCACGATGACGCCCTGTTCGGGTTGCTGGATCAATGGGTGACCGGGCTGAGCGCCGACCATTTCATTCAGGTGTTGCCACTGGTGCGCCGCACGTTCTCGACCTTCCCGTGGCCGACTCGCCGCCAGATCGGCGAACGGGTTCAGCGCGACGCCGACCGGGCGCCGATAGCAAGCACAGGGGCAACGTTGGGCGACTCTTGGGATCTGGCGCGCGCTGAGGCGCTGATTCCGGTCTTGAGTCTGATTCTGGGCATTGGAGCCGAATCGCCATGAATGCAGTCCCTTCACTCGCTTCGCCAGAACGGCTGCGCCGCTGGCGGTTATTGCTCGGCGGCGCGGCGGCGGATGGCGTCGGTTGCACGCTGACCGGCGCCGACCTTGAGATCGATCGGACGTTGGCCTCGCTCTATGACGCCGGGATGGAAGGCGGCGATGATCTGGCCAAAACCGGTCAGCGCAAAGGCGGTTCCGGAGCCTCGCAACCCGGCGTGGCGCGATGGCTGGGCGACATCCGCAAGTATTTCCCCAGCACCGTGGTGCGGGTGATGCAGAAAGACGCTTTGGAGCGGCTGAAATTGCACCAGTTGTTGCTGGAGCCGGAACTGCTGGAAGCGGTTGAACCGGATGTGCATCTGGTCGCCAACCTGCTGGCGCTGCGCGGCGTTATTCCGGCGGCGACCCGCGAAACAGCGCGGATCGTGGTGCGTAAGGTAGTGGATGAGCTGATGCGCCGCTTGCAGGAGCCGTTGCGGTCGGCGATCAGCGGGGCGTTGAACCGGGCGGAACGCAACTATCGGCCCCGCTTCGCCGAGATGGACTGGCCGCGCACCATTCGCGCCAACCTGCGTCACTACCAGGCGGATTATCAAACCATTGTCCCGGAAACCCGGATCGGCTTTGGCCGGAAACGGCAACGCACCCAGCGCCAGGTCATTCTCTGCATTGACCAGAGCGGATCGATGGCGGCGTCAGTGGTGTATTCGAGCATTTGCGGGGCGGTGATGGCGTCGTTGCCGGCGGTTAAAACCCATCTGGTGGTGTTTGATACGGCGGTGGTTGATCTGACCGAACACCTGGATGATCCGGTGGAGCTGCTGTTCGGGACCCAGTTGGGCGGCGGCACCGACATCAACCGGGCGGTCGGCTATTGCCAGAGTCTGATTCAGGACCCGGCCAACACCATTCTGGTGCTGATTTCCGATCTGTTTGAAGGCGGGGTGGCGGAAAACCTGCTGCGTCGCGCCAATGATCTGGTGCAAAGCGGCGTCCAGTTCATCGCCTTGCTGGCGCTGGCTGACAGCGGCGCGCCGAGCTATGACCGTGACCTGGCCGCCCGACTGGCGCGGCTGGATGTCCCCAGCTTTGCCTGTACGCCTGACCTGTTTCCCGACCTGATGGCTGCCGCGATCAGGCGTGAGGACATTAATCAATGGGCGGCGCGCCATGAACTGGCGACCACCCGATCACGCTGATGAATTTATGCCACGTGGCATATTCGGCATGAAGTCCGGTAACTTTATGCCACGTGGCATATTCCGATCGATCAGCGCCCGCTGTCACGGATAAACAAAGCTCTGCGCCAGCACCAGTTCGCCGGGATGGCGTAGCGGGACGCTGAACGATTGCTGCTTTTCATCCGGCGTATTTTCGTGGGTGATGACCGTCACCCGCGCCACGGTCAGGTCTTCGTCGCTCGCCCCGCCGTAGTAATTCAGGTAAATCTGATACGTCCCCGGGATCGGCGCGGGCATGGCGAAAATCTCCGGACCGTAACCGGTGGTGACGTCCACATCAAGCGCCCCGCCGTTTTGCAACACCCGGTCGCCGTAATAGCAATGCTGGCCGTCCGGGGTGATGACGTGCAAATCCAGATCAGTCCCGTCGCTATCCCAGGCCAGCACAATGCGAATTTTCGGCTGGTTCTTCTCGGCATAGGCTTCGTAGAACTGCACGCGGGCGACGGCTTCCCCCTCGGGGCTGCGCACTTCGACACTGTTGGACCCGGTCCCAAAGGAATAGGGCCGGGAAAATTCGCCGTTTTCCACCCGCAACGGCATCGGAACGCCGTTGACGATCAGTTTGAATGGCTGATCCTGTGATTTGACGTTGGCGGCGATGCGGCCCTTGATCGAAGCCAGTTCGCTTTGATCATCCTGAGTATTGACCGAGGCGGCCGGATAGCGAACTTCCTGGGTGTAGAGAATCCGCTCGCCCTGAGCGTTGCGCCAACCACTTGACGGCGTATCAATGGTGATGGGATCGGCGGTCAGCAGGCCGGGCAGGATCAGCAGCAGGAGCGGGACGTTAGACAGATTCATGGCGGCGACTCGACAGCATAGGGGTTGAGCAATTGCCGGGCAGTGTGTTCGATAAACCGTTCATCGCGGGCCAGCGGATGATGTTTGAAGGCCAGATGCAGGTATTCATGCGCCAGCGACAAAGCGTCTTCCTCGTCCGTTACCCGCCGCAGATAAATCCGATCCTGGTCGTAATCAACGTAGGGATGGCCTTGGGCAAGATGACAGATGGTGAAAACTGCCGGCCGCTCGTAGCCGGTCTGGCTGACCAAATGCTGATGCCAGCGTTCAGCCTTGCTATGCAACCAGGCTTCCTGCTGCGGCTGGCGGCGGCAGTCTGGGGTCTGGGCGATTCCGCCGCCAGTCGCCAGAGCCAGCAGCAGCGCGATCACCCCTCTACTGCACATTGATCCGCCGGATGGCTTCGGTTTCAAGGCCCTTCTCATTAGGCTGGTACATGCGGAAATAGCGCACCGGCGGCAGGCCGAAACCGCCGCGCTGCGAAAAGCGCACCAGAAACCGGTAAACCTGCGGCGTCGTCAGTTCATCGACCGGGATCGAATAGGAGCGTCGCCCGGCGGTGAACACCGGTTCCGGCAGGCTGACCGGTTTCGGCCCTTCTTCCAGACCGGCAATGTTGAGTCCCCAGATGGTCGGTTCGACCTCCGCGCCCGGCGGTAAGGGAATCTCCAGCACACCGTAACGATAGGCAACGCCCGCCGCTGCCGGGGCAATCCTGATCTCGTCCACATAGAGATCGGAGGTCGCCAGCGACCCATCTGCTTCAACCCGAAGCGCCTGAAACACTGGCTCGTCGGGCGTCTCCTCGGTTTCTTCCTCTTCGCTTTCGCTTTCGCCCGCATCGTCCCGAACGATTTCCGATACTGATTCGGTCTTAGCCTGATCGGCATCCGGCGCAGTCTCACTTTCCGCTGTCGTCGGAGTTTCGGCAGAGTCAGACCCGGCTTTTTCCTCATCATCCTTGGCAGCGGGCGCCTCAGGGCCGGGTCGCTGCAACCGGTAAAACCGGCGTTCAATCGTCACTGGCAACCGGGCCTGATCCAGCCCATAGCTGTCATAGCTCAGATAAGCCCGCACCGGTGACGGTGGCGGCT
>JAJHPN010000116.1 GCA_020890855.1 Candidatus Contendibacter sp.
GCAAAGTCGGCCTCGCGATCCAGCCCCGGCAGCGCCGCAATCGCTGCATCGCTGACTGCATCCAGCTGTATGGGATGTACTCCGGGTATGCAACCGGTGAAGGCCAACGTGATCCGGCGCCGGTTACAAGCTCCGGCACCCAATGATCTGCTTTAAACGCCGGCATGGCGGCTAAAGCGAATGATCAATGATCGATGCTGTGTTCTAATCGCGGCTGGAACGAAGCGGGGGTGCTCCTGATCCGGGAGCTGAGAAATACCCTTAGAACCTGATCCGGTTAGCACCGGCGGAGGAAAGCTTCAGCGCCCGCCCCGCGCCCCTGTTTCGTCCTCATTCACCACTACTGGACGATCCGCATGAGCGCCATTCCCCACGATTTTCTGCACGCCACCGCACAATTGGGCAAGACCATCGCCCGTCCTTACCCCAATTCCCGCAAGACGCATATTCAAGGTTCGCGTCCGGATCTGCGGGCCCCGCTGCGTGAAATCAGCCAGGACGCTACCCCCACCGCACTCGGCGCCGAAGCCAACCCACCGATTCCGGTTTATGACTGCTCCGGTCCCTATACCGATCCGCACGCATCGATTGACTTGCTGAAAGGGTTGCCGCCCGTTCGCGCCGCGTGGATCGAAGAGCGCGGCGATACCGTACTACTCACCGGCCCCTCCTCCGAATACGGTCGCATCCGCGCCGCTGATCCGGCAATGGCGCATCTGCGTTTTGAACTGATCCGCCCGCCGCGCCGCGCTCTGACCGGAACCTGCGTCACCCAGATGCACTATGCCCGGCGCGGCATCGTCACCCCGGAAATGGAGTATGTCGCGCTGCGCGAATCCATGCGGATGCAGCAACTGCGCGACGACCCGCGCTATGCCCGCCTGTTGCGCCAGCATCGCGGCGAATCTTTCGGCGCGGCGCTTCCCGACGCCTTCACTCCGGAGTTTGTGCGCGACGAGATCGCCCGTGGTCGCGCCATTCTGCCGGCCAACATCAATCATCCTGAACTGGAGCCAATGATCATTGGCCGCAATTTCCGGGTGAAAATCAACGGCAATCTCGGCAATTCGGCATTGGGATCATCGGTAGTGGACGAGGTGGAAAAGATGGTCTGGTCGCTGCGCTGGGGCGCAGACACCATCATGGACTTGTCCACCGGCAAGCACATTCACGAAACCCGCGAGTGGCTGATCCGCAATGCGCCGACGCCCATCGGCACGGTGCCGATCTATCAGGCGCTGGAGAAAGTGGATGGCAAACCGGAAGCGCTCACCTGGGACATCTTTCGCGACACCCTGATCGAACAGGCGGAGCAGGGCGTGGATTACTTCACCATTCATGCTGGGGTATTGCTGCGTTATATCCCGCTGACCGCCGATCGGGTCACTGGCATCGTCTCACGCGGCGGTTCAATTCTCGCCAAGTGGTGTCTCGCTCATCATCAGGAGAATTTCCTCTACACCCATTTCGATGAGATTTGCGCGATCATGCAGGCGTATGACGTGAGTTTTTCACTCGGCGACGGGCTGCGGCCTGGTTCGCTGGCCGATGCGAACGACGCCGCCCAGTTCGCCGAACTGGAAACCCTCGGTGAACTGACGAAAAAAGCCTGGGCGCATGATGTGCAAGTGATGATCGAAGGTCCCGGCCATGTGCCAATGCAGATGATCAAGGAAAATATGGACAAGGAGTTAACCGACTGTTTTGAAGCGCCGTTTTACACCCTTGGCCCGCTGACGACCGATACTGCGCCCGGCTACGACCATATCACTTCAGCGATTGGCGCCGCGCAGATCGGCTGGCATGGCGCCGCCATGTTGTGCTACGTCACGCCGAAAGAGCATCTCGGCCTGCCGAACAAGCAGGATGTCCGCGAGGGCATTATTGCCTACCGAATCGCCGCGCACGCCGCCGATCTGGCCAAGGGTCATCCCGGCGCACAACTGCGCGACAATGCGTTGAGCAAAGCGCGATTCGAGTTTCGCTGGGAAGATCAGTTCAACCTCGGTCTCGACCCGGAACGCGCCCGCGAGTACCACGACGAAACCCTGCCCAAGGAATCCGCCAAGATCGCGCACTTCTGTTCAATGTGCGGCCCGCATTTCTGCTCGATGCAAATGACCCAGGAGGTGCGTGATTACACTCTGCAACAGGGGATCGAGGAGCAGGCCGCGCTGTCCAGCGATCTGGCGGCCAAGGCTGAGGAGTTTTTGAACAATGGCGCGGAGCTTTATCGCCGGGCATCCTCCTGATCGGCGGGGCGAACAGACCGCGTGGGCATGGAAGCCTCCATGCCGGCGATGTCGCTTCGGTCAGAATGTTGTAGGCCGAATGCCGCGTCGCTGACGCGGCTGGTCGAATCCACGGTATCCGCCGCAACCCTGCTACGCAGCCATGCTTCATACCCGCCTTCCAGTAGCGACAACCGCCCGTGCAGCGTCCCCTTGAGCCGGTGATAGGCCTGCACCGTGCGCCCGCCGGCCTGACAATACAGCAGCAGATCGTCATCTGGCCCGACCTGGGCGGCGAAATCCTCGATCTGATCCAGCGGCGCATGGATCGCTCCCGGAATATGACCGGCGGCGAATTCCGCCGGGGTGCGAATATCGATCCACCGCAGTTCGGGACGTAGCTGACTGGCGTCCAGACTCAGCCAGGGCAGCGCCTCGGCACTGTTCCTCGAAATCGCTTCGGCAACGCAGAGCGCCGGCGCCTCGGCAAGAACCCGGATCGTAGGCGTATCGCCGCACACCGGACAATCCGGATCACGCGGTAACCGCAGCTTTTGAAAACGCAAGGTCAGGGCATCGACCGTCAGCAGCGCCCCGATCAACGGCTCGCCAATCCCCAGAATCAGCTTGAGCGCTTCGTGCGCCTGCAAGACGCCGAACAGGCCGGGAACGGCGCCTAACACGCCGGCCTGGGCGCAGGACGGGATCGTTTCCGGAGCCGGCATTTCGGGAAAAAGGCAGCGGTAGCAGGGGCCTTGCGGCGCGGCGTAGACCGCCAGCATCCCCGAGAACGCGCGAATGCTGGCGCCGATGTACGGCTTGCCCGCCAGCACACAGGCGTCATTGACCAGATATTTGGTGGCGAACCGGTCAGAACCTTCGATGATCAGGTCATAGCCGGCGATCAAGTGCGCCGCGTTGGCGAGGGTGAAAGCTTCCGGGTCAGTCTCGATCTGGAGATGCGGGTTCAGTGCGAGTAGATGGTCGCGGGCTGCCTCGACCTTGGCGCGACCACAGTCGGCAGTGGTGTACAGAATCTGCCGTTGCAGGTTGCTCAGTTCCACGTGATCCGGGTCAATAATCCCCAGCCGGCCTACCCCCGCCGCTGCCAGATAGAGCAAGGCCGGCGATCCCAGGCCCCCTGCGCCAATCACCAACACGCTGGCCTGACGCAGCTTTTGCTGCCCGGCAACGCCCATTTCGGGCAGGCTCAGATGGCGGGCATAGCGCAACTGTTCGGCGCTGCTCAATGGATCGGTTGGCTCAATCATCCCGAAGCGCCTTCATGCCGTTTTGGCGGACATTGCCGCGTCCCGAAACAGATCCAGCCAGGCGGACACCCGCTGGTCGGGATCGGGATGACGCAGCACGTCGGAGACTACGGCAATGACGTCGGCGCCCGCCGCCAGCACCGCCGGCGCCCGTTCCAGGGTAATCCCGCCAATCGCCACCAGCGGCAGATCGCAACGCCCCTTCCACTCACCGATGCGGTCGAGACCTTGCGGCGACCACGGCATCTGCTTCAGGGTGGTCGGGTAAATCGGCCCCAGCGCCAGATAATCCGGCTGGGCGGCTAATGCGTTGTCCAGTTCTGCCGGACTGTGGGTGCTGACGCCGAGTCTGATTCCCGCCGCCCGAATCGCCGCTCGATCCGCACCCGCCAGATCGTCCTGTCCCAAGTGCAGCCAGGATGCGCCCAGGCGGATCGCCTCCCGCCAGTAATCGTTGATGATCAACTGGCAGTCGGGATAATCCGCCGCAATGGCCAGCGCCTCGCCGATTTGGCGCTGAACCTCGGCGGCAGTCTGTTCCTTGATCCGGAGTTGGATCGTCCGCACGCCCAAGGGCAAAAAGCGGCGCAGCCAGCGCACCTCGTCCACCACCGGGTAAAAGCCATAAATGCCGGCTGTTTTCATCCGTGGAATTCCTGTTGCGCCGAATGCCAGAACGGGGTTCCAGTCACCGGCGTACTCGGTTCAGCCAGATCCTGCGGCGGCATCGTCCCGGCCAGATAAGCCAGCCGGCCCGCCTCGACCGCCAGCCCGAAAGCGCGGCCCATCTGCACCGGATCGGTGGCGCGGGCCACGGCGGTATTGACCAGCACCCCGTCGTAGCCCAGCTCCAGCGCCTGAAGCGCGTGAGACGGCTTGCCGATCCCGGCATCGACGATCAGGGTCAGATTCGGGTAACGGGCGCGCAAGGTCCGCAATGCCCAGGGATTATTCAGTCCTTGCCCGGAGCCAATCGGCGCGCCCCACGGCATCAAAATCCGGCACCCGGCCTGAACCAGCCGCTCGGCCACCACCAGATCCTCGGTCATGTAGGGAAACACCTCGAAGCCGCGCCGCACCAGCGTCTCCGCCGCTTCCACCAGCAGGAATGGATGCGGCTGCAAGGTGTAATCGTCGCCGATCACTTCCAGTTTCAGCCACGAGGTCTCGAACACCTCTCGCGCCATTTCCGCCGTGGTCACGGCTTCCTTCACCGTTTTGCAACCGGCGGTATTGGGCAAAACGTGAACGCCCAGGTCCTTGATCGTCGCCCAGAACTGGCTGCCGGCCCGCCCTTCCGCCGATTCACGCCGCAGTGAGACCGTCACGATTCCGGCCCCGGATGCCCGAATCGCCTGTTGCAACACCGTCAATGACGGATAACGGGCCGTTCCCAGCAGTAGCCGCGACGTTAAGGAACGACCGCCAATCTCCCAATTGAGCGCAGTCATCGCCTAACCTCCCTGCATCGGCGCGACAATTTCCAGCCGATCCCCGTCCTGAAGCTGAAGCGTGGCGTAGCGACTGCGTGGCACGAATTCGTCATTATGGGCAACCGCAATCGCAGCGCCGGCATAGCCCCAGTGCTGGATCGCCTCGGCTAACGCCTGCGGCTGATGCAATTCTTTCTTCTCGCCATTGACTTCGATCAACATGAATCGCCTCTTAAAGTGGTTGCCAAAGCAGCGCGGTCGCCGCCGGCGGGCGCTGGTCGCGGATCAAGGCGGCGACCGTCTCCGCGACCAGCGGACTGAGCAGATAGCCGTGCCGGTACAAGCCGTTAATCCGCAGCAAATGGTCTTGCTGGGTAATGCGCGGCAAGTGATCGGGAAAAGCGGGCCGGCACTGACGGTTGATTTCAACGATCTCGGCTTCGGCAAAGGCCGGGTGCAGGGCATAGGCCGCCGACAACAGCTCCAGCGCGGAACGCACCGTGGCCGGGCGCAGCGAGTCGCTCTCAATACTGGTGGCGCCCACTACAAAGCGATGATTTGGGCGCGGCACGATATACAGCGGATAGCGTGGGTGCATCATCCGGATCGGCCGATTCAGCCGCACCTCGCGGCTGTGTAATGTGAGGATTTCGCCGCGCACCCCGCGCAAATCCGGCAGTTGCTCCCGCGCCGCCAGCCCCCGGCAATCCAGCACCCAATCAAAAAGTTGGCGCTGGCCCCGCACGGTAATTTCCCCCGATGCCTGAGCTTCGACCTCGGTTGCAAAATGCAGCATTGCTCCGCTCTGGCGCAGGGTTTCGACCAGCGCCGGTAACAGTGAACGAGGATCGATTTCACCTTCGGGCGCCAGGTAGAGCGCTTCGCCAAAGCGGCTGTCCAGCTCCGGTTCCAGTTCGCGCAACTCGTCGCGTTGCAGCCAGCGCTGCTGGGCGCCAAAACCAGCCTGCGTCACTCGTTCCGCCAGATGCTGGATTCCCGCCCGATCCTGACGATGGGCAACCACCAGCGTTCCCGCGCAGGTCATGTGGACCGGCTGCGCCAGGGTCGGAACCAGCGCCCGCCACAGGTTGAGCGCAGTCGCGCCCCAGTGCGCGATCACGGTTTCCGCTTCGCCCAGCTCACAGTAAGGGGCCAGCATTCCCGCCCCGACATGGCTACAGTGGTGATCCAGGCGCTCGCCGCCGCGCTCGAACAAGCTGATTTGATGACCCTGGCGCTGTAACCACAGGGCCTGAGTCAGGCCGGTAATTCCGGCGCCGATAATGGCGATTTGCTGTTGGCGCACAAGGGCCTCTCTGAGTCATGAATAATAAAAAATGAGCGACAGCTCCGTCCGTTGGCTGGTCAGGAACAGAGTACCGACCCGCACCGCCTGGAGCAAACGGGACCAAGCAAATTCTGGATAGCTACGATTGCATGGGGCTTGGGATTGAATTCGTCGCCCTGTTATTTTATAACTACTGTTACTTTATAACATAAAGCAGGAATTTATGATGTATTTCAATTTGTTGTCGATGAAATGGCTGCACAAGGCGTTGGCTGTAGGGTTGCTGTTGCTGCCATTGACCGGGTTCACCGCTGAACCGGGGGTCGTAGCCAGCATCAAGCCGCTGCACTCGCTGGTGGCTGGCGTGATGCAGGGGATCGGCGAACCGCTGCTCCTGGTTCCGGGCGGCGCATCCCCGCACGACTACAACCTGCGGCCCTCGGACGCCCGCACCCTCAACCAGGCGCAGGTGGTGTTCTGGATCGGGCCGGAACTGGAGAGCTTTCTGGTCAAACCGCTGCACAACGCCAAGGGCAAGGTTCGGGCCGTCGCGTTGCTGGATGCGCCCGGAGTCATCACCCTGCCATTGCGGGAGGGCGGCGCTTGGGAACCGCATCAGCACGACCACGATGCGGATCGCCATCAAGGTCAACACGGTCATGATGACCCACCAGATCACGATCATGAAGCCAGCCACGACGCCCACATCTGGCTGGACCCGGTCAACGCCTCGACAATGGTCCAGCAAATTGTCGCTACGTTGGGCGAGGTCGATCCAGCGCACCGGGCGGACTATGCGCGCAATGGCGTCGCGCTGATCGAACGGCTGGAACAGCTGAATCAGCAGATTGCGGCGGAACTGGCTCCGGTCAAGGATCAGCCCTATATCGTATTTCACGACGCCTATCAGTATTTTGAACGGCGTTACGGCCTCAACGGGGTTGGATCCGTCGTATTGAACCCGGAACAGCGCTCTGGCGCCAAGCGAATCGCAGCGATTCGGAGCCGCATCCATGATTTGAAAGTGCGCTGCGTGTTCAGCGAGCCGCAGTTTGAACCGGCGCTGGTGGCGACGGTCATCGAGGGCAGTCCGGCGCGGCGCGGTGTGCTGGATCCGGAAGGGGGAGCGGAATTAGCCGCCGGGCCTGACGCCTATTTCCAGTTGCTGCAAAAATTGTCGAGTTCATTGCGAAACTGTTTAAGCGGTTCCTGAATGAGCCTGCGCCAACCGCCGCCATAACAAAAATGGCCCCAGGACGGGGCCAAATGAACAACCAGGCGAATCCATCGGGCGGGATTGATTCACACCATGTTTAATTCCAGTTTGGCCCGCATCGACATCTTTTCCGTATTCCACGGCGGTTCCCACACCAGATCGACCGTGACGGATTCAATGCCGGGAACGCTGCGGACCGCATTCTCCACCCATTCCGGCATGGAGCCCGCGACCGGACAACCGGGCGCAGTCAGAGTCATTTGAATATCGGCGTGACCGGCGACCGAATCCACGTTCAGGCCGTAAATCAGCCCCAGTTCGTAAATATCCACCGGGATTTCCGGATCGTAGACCGTTTTTAACGCCTTGATAATGCCAGCTTCCAGTTCGCCGACATCCGGCGATGCCATCATCGTCACAGTCATCTGCATCCTCCCGTCTATTCGGTCGCTACCGGCTGTTTATGCTGCTCCAGCGCAGCGCGAACGGCATGCCAGGCCAGCGTGGCGCATTTGACCCGACTCGGATAATCGCGCACTCCGGCCAATACGCTGAGCTTGCCCAATCCTTTCGGACATTCGGCGTTGGACGTCACCACGGTGTGAAATGCTTCAAACAGATGCTCGATTTCGTTAACCGGTTTGCCTTTTAACGCCTCGGTCATCAATGACGCCGAGGCGCTGGAAATTGCACAGCCCGCCCCTTGAAAGGAAATGTCCCGAATGACGCCTTCTTCAATGTCCAGAAAAACGCTAACCCGGTCGCCGCACAGTGGATTAACGCCATCGGCGTGATGCGTCGGCTGCGGCAGAACGCGGAAATTGCGGGGCCGCTTGTTGTGATCGAGGATCACTTCCTGATACAGATCGCGCAAGTCGTTCATTATGCAAATAACTCCTTGACTTTCCAGAGAGCCTTGACCAAGGCGTCCACCTCGTCGCGGGTGTTGTAGACCGCGAACGAGGCCCGCGCCGTGGCCGGAACGCCATACCGTTGCATGACCGGCTGGGCGCAATGATGACCGGCGCGAATGGCGACGCCTTCCCGGTCGAGAATGGTGCCAATGTCGTGAGGATGAATGCCTTGCAGAGTGAAAGCAACCAGGGCCGCTTTCTGCTGCGCTGTACCCATAATGCTTAAACCGGGAATCTCCAGTAATTGCGCGGTGGCATAATCCAGCAACAGTCGTTCATGGGCAGCAACTGTATCCAAACCAAGGGCGCTGAGCCAGTCCAGCGCCGCCCCCAGCCCAATGACGCCAGCGATATTGGGCGTACCGGCTTCAAATTTGTTGGGTAAATCAGCATATTCGGTTTTCTCGAAGGTGACCAGGCTAATCATGTCGCCGCCGCCCTGATACGGCGGCATCGCCTCTAATAAGGATTGCTTGCCGTACAGTACGCCGACGCCGCTCGGCCCATAGATCTTATGGCCGGAAAAGGCGTAAAAGTCGCAATCCAGATCCCGCACATCCACGGTGAGATGCGCCACTGACTGCGCCCCGTCGATTAGCGTTGGAATACTCCGAGCGCGAGCTAAATCAACCATAGTTTTAACTGGATTGATCGTGCCGAGCGCATTGGAAATATGAACAAACGCGGCCAGTTTCACTCGTCCACTGTTTAATAGCCGTTCATATTCCTCCAGAATCAACTCGCCCGCATCGGTAAATGGCGCTGCTTTCAATACCGCCCCCGTGCGTTCGCACAGTAATTGCCAGGGAACGATATTGGAATGATGCTCCATCCCGGTAATGACGATTTCATCCCCAGCCTTTACCGTACTGCCGCCAAAACTACTGGCGACCAGATTGATGCTTTCGGTAGTCCCGCGAGTGAAAATGATCTCTTGAATGCTGGCGGCGTTAAGGAATGCCCGAACTTTCTCCCGCGTCCTCTCATAAGCCATCGTCGATCGTTCCGAGAGCAGATGAACGCCGCGATGGATATTGGCGTAATAGCTGCTGTAGCATTCGCTGATAGCGTCAATCACCACTTTCGGTTTCTGCACCGAGGCGGCGTTATCCAGATAAACCAGCGGTTTACCATGAATCCGCTGCCGCAGAATCGGAAAGTCAGCGCGAATGCCGGTTAAATCCAGTTCGGTATTTTCAGCGGGCGCATTAGTGAATGCAGGCAGAGCGCTCATCAGTTAATTTCCTTCAATGCTATCCAGCGCCAGCCAGGCCGCCAGCAAACGGGCCAGGCGGTCACGCAACGGCGTCAAGGTAATCCGGTTGAGGCTGTCATTAGCGAAGGCGTGCACCAGCAAAGCGCGGGCTTGAGTCAGTGAAATGCCTCGGGCGCGGAGATAAAATTCGGCATCCGGATCGAGAAATCCGGTGCTGGAGCCATGCCCGCATTTCACATCATCCGCCAGAATTTCCAGCCGGGGATTAGAGCGAGCCTGAGCCTGCCGGGATAACAACAGATTCCGGCTAGTCTGGCGCGCATCCGTTTTCTGGGCGTGTTGCCGAACGTGAATCATGCCATCAAACACCGCCCGCGCTTGGCCGTTCAGTACGCTCTTGAAGACCTGTTCACTGGTTCCATGCGGCTGAGCGTGCTCCACTCGGAGATGGTAGTCGCCGGTCTGGCTTTCCTGTCCCAAGGTCAGGCCATTGACCAGACACCCGGCATGTTCGCCATCCAGCAGCACTTCCAGATCCGTGCGGGCCAATTGACCTCCGCTGGAGAATAAATGCAGATTCGCCTGACTGGCGCGGGATTGATGAACCCGGATGCCGCCAACATGAAACGCCTGTGGCGATTCTTCCTGAACCTGATGATAATGCAGCGCTGCGTCATGACCCAATTGCAACTCGGCCAGCGGTGAATTCAGATAGCGGCCCTGTCCCCGGTATTCAACAACGACCGTCGCCTGCGCCCCATCCTCCAGCGCCAGCAACAGACGTGGATAAACCGCCATATCGCCGCCCGTCGCATAAAACACCAGATGGATAGGTTCTTCAATCACTGTCCCCTGCGGTAAATAGATAAATGCGCCGTCCTCCCACAAGGCCGTATTCAATGCTGCAAAAGGATGAAATTGCAGGCCGGGCAGTGCATCCAGAACTGGAGCGATCAAATCAAGATCACGGGGCAGAGCCTGACTAAAACCGGTAATGAAGGCCCGGTCCAGCAGCGGCCGTTCCGACGACAAACCGGGAGCTAAGCGGCCATTAATGAACACCAACCGGTGCGCCGCTACGCCCAATTCCGGCAATGCCGCAGCGTCAATCAGCGCAGCGCTGGCTTTCTGCAAGGTCAACGCCTGCAATGGCGCGAGATCGGTAAAACGCCAGCCTTCCTGATGGCGGGTCGGCCAACCGAGCGTCTCAAACCGGGCGAATGCCGCCCGACGCAACCGGGCGATCGCCTCGGATTCGCGGCGCTCCGCCATAAAGGCAGCGAAGGCCTGGCGGTATGGGTCGGAAAATAGCGGGGCAATGGCAGTCATGGCGGCGCCCTCTCAAGCCGCCCGGCGCGCGCGGCCCGGTTCCTCGTTATACAGCGCATAGCCCTGTTGCTCCAGTTCCAGCGCCAGTTCCTTGCCGCCGGAACGGGCAATGCGGCCATTCACCAGCACATGGACATGATCGGGAACAATGTAATCCAGCAAGCGCTGATAATGGGTAATCACCAGAAAGCCGCGTTCGGGACTCCGTAAGGCGTTCACTCCATCGGCGACTACTTTCAGCGCATCGATATCCAGTCCCGAGTCGGTTTCGTCCATTACCGCAAAGCGCGGCTGCAACACCGCCATTTGAAAGACTTCATTACGCTTTTTCTCACCGCCGGAGAAACCTTCGTTGACCGAACGCTTGAGCATGGATTCATCCATTTTCACCAGATCCATCCGTTCATGGATCAAATCCCAGAAGTCCATCGCGTCCACTGACGACTCGCCGCGATATTTACGCACCGCATTCACGGCGGCCTTGAGAAAGTAAAGATTGGCGACGCCGGGAATTTCGACCGGGTATTGAAATGCGAGAAACAACCCCTCGCAGGCGCGGGTTTCCGGGTCCATTTCCAGCAGGTTTTTCCCCTCAAAGCGGATTTCGCCTGCGGTGACGACATAGCCTTCTCGCCCAGCGATGACATTAGCCAGCGTACTCTTGCCCGAGCCGTTCGGCCCCATAATTGCGTGAGTCTCACCGGGGCGGATGATGAGGTCGATGCCATTAAGAATTTCGCGGCCTTCGACCGTAGCGTGCAGATTGCGGATTTCCAGCATGAGTGTTTGTTCCTGTGAACTTTAAACGTTGAGCTTTAATCTTGAGCAGTATTACCCAACACTGCCTTCCAGCTTCAACTCAATCAGTTTCTGCGCCTCAACAGCGAATTCCATAGGTAGTTCTTTGAACACTTCCTTACAAAAACCATTGACGATCAGGCTTACAGCATCTTCCGTACCAATACCACGTTGCCGGCAATAAAAAAGCTGATCTTCGCTGATTTTTGAGGTGCTGGCCTCATGCGCGACTTGGGCGGTGGGATTTTGCACTTCGATATACGGGAAGGTGTGCGCGCCGCATTGATCGCCTATCAGCAGCGAATCGCACTGCGAGTGATTGCGGGCGTTCTCAGCGGTCGGCATGATTTTCACCAGTCCGCGATAGGCGTTTTGCCCATGCCCTGCTGAAATACCCTTGGAGACAATGGTGCTGCGGGTATTCTTGCCGATATGGATCATCTTGGTGCCGGTATCGGCCTGCTGGTAATCACGAGTGATCGCGACGGAATAAAATTCGCCGACTGAATTTTCACCACGCAATATGCAACTGGGGTATTTCCAGGTAATCGCAGAACCGGTTTCAACCTGGGTCCAGGAAATCTTGGAATCGCGGCCTTTGCACAAACCGCGCTTGGTGACAAAGTTATAAATGCCGCCGCGCCCTTGGGCGTCGCCCGGATACCAGTTCTGCACCGTGGAGTATTTAATCGTTGCATTATCCAGCGCGATCAGCTCCACCACAGCGGCATGGAGCTGGTTTTCATCGCGTTGCGGCGCAGTGCAGCCTTCGAGATAGGACACATAAGCGCCTTCGTCGGCAATAATCAGCGTCCGTTCAAATTGTCCGGTATTGCTGGCGTTAATGCGGAAATAGGTGGACAACTCCATCGGGCAGCGCACGCCCGGTGGGATATAAACAAACGAGCCATCGGAAAATACGGCGGAATTGAGCGTGGCGTAGTAATTGTCACGGTAGGGCACCACTGAACCGAGATATTTCCGCACCAGTTCTGGATGTTCGCGCACCGCTTCGGAGAATGAGCAGAAGACAATACCCAGTTCCGCCAGCTTGCCTTTATAACTGGTCGCCACCGACACGGAATCAAAGACTGCATCTACCGCCACGCCGGCCAGAATGGCCTGCTCCGCCAGCGGAATGCCGAGCTTTTCATAAGTGCGGCGCAATTCCGGATCAATCTCGTCCAGACTCTTTGGCCCCTCGCCTTTCTGCTTGGGCGCGGCATAATAGGAAATCGCCTGGTAATCAATTGGCGGATAATGGATTCGCGCCCACTGGGGTTGCTGTTGGGTCAGCCAGTTCCTGAACGCAGTCAACCGCCATTCCAGCAGCCAGTCCGGTTCCTGTTTCTTGGTCGAAATCAGCCGGATGACGTCTTCATTCAAACCGGGCGCGACAGTTTCCTGTTCAATGTCGGTGACAAAACCGTATTGGTAGTCGCTGGCGGCGAGGCGTTCAAGCGTTTGGGCGCTGTCAGTCATGGCAGGGTTCCTGGGGCGAAAAAAGGCGATTCAAATCAGTCGGCCAATGACCTGAGTGGTCATCGCCCGATGGAGTGGGTGAAAATGCAGCGGTTGCAGCGGATCGGGGCGACTCATCTCCAGCAGGTTGATGCTTTGCAGGGCGGCGTGAATCGCCTGGTTGATGCGCGGCCAATGCCCGCTGACTTCACAATGATCTTGCCGGACGCAACCGTCATGGGACTCGTCGCTGCATTCGGTGATGGCGATGGGACCTTCCAGCGCGCCGATGATATCGGCGGCGGAAATCGCGGTCGCCGGCCGCGCCAACTGGTAGCCGCCCTGCACTCCACGCTGCGAGGTCAACAGGTTAGCCCGCGCCAGCGCCTTGAGAATCTTGCTGACCATTGGCAGCGGCAACCGGCGCTGCTGCGCCAGAAGCGCGGCGCTGCGCGGCTGGCCTTCCGCCTGCGCCAGCGCCGTCATCAGCACGATGCCGTAATCGGCTTCCCGGGTAATGCGTATCATGGCCGCTCCGAGGATCCAGTTTAATCAGTACTTAATTGGTACCATTTGCTGATAGGATAGTTCCAAATTTGGCGGTTGCCAAGAGGGGCGGGTTGCAACGCCTTGGTCAACCG
>JAJHPN010000281.1 GCA_020890855.1 Candidatus Contendibacter sp.
TGCAAATCTGGCGCAAGGAAGAGCTGCTGACCGTCGAACACGGCTGCTTCATCCTTTTGCAGCCTGCGGCGTTACACCGGTTGGCCGCTTCGGTCAGCGTCAGCTCTACCCGTGATCCAGCCGGATTTCCCGCGATCTCACAGCCCGCCCCATAAAAAAATGCGCCAGTGTGAAGTAGTTCACAACCAGGGACTAGGGAAAGTGCGTGAATAGCCTCCTAAATGATGCTTGGAAAGCAATAGCGCCCTGCTGAACAACACCAGCGCGGTCCGCTATGACAGACCTGGCAAGGCATGAACCAATACCAACAGATAAAACCAGGTGTTGGGTAATCCATTCCGGAGGCTTGATCATGTGCCTGCACCAAAACACCGTCCAAACCAGCGATGGAGAAAGGGACTCGACCTCCGATCAAGAGATTTTTCTCTTTTCTACCCTGATGACCCTATGGCGGAATGGCCCTTCTCTTATTGCTGGCGCCGGCCTGTTTTTGGCTTTGTGTCTTTGCTTTATCTGGTCTGAGATTGAAAATTTTCGCGCTGCTGCTGATCTGGCGGGCACCACAATTTTTACATTTACTGGCAGCTTGATCGGTTTCCGTCAATTTAAACACATGCGGATTGGAATGGCATTTGTAACAGGAGGTATTAGTGGCCTGATTACTGCGGTTGGCGGGGGAACTGTACGCACCTTGCTATTAGGACTCGATTTTAACGATCTATTCTGGGTGAATAACGCTGACTACTTGATTGCCATAATTATCGGTTTTTTGCTGGCCATGCTTTGGGAACCCAGAATGTGTGCTCGTTGTGAAGAGAACTGGAATGCGGCAGACCGGGCAGCGCTGGCGATTTTTGCCCCGCTGGGCGCAGAAAAAGCGTTATTGTTGGGAGTACAGCCAACGAGCACCCTGGTGGCTACAGCCGCCTTATTCGGCTTTTTAACTGGCGCTGGTGGTGGAGTGCTTCGAGACATCCTGAGCGTGCGGAAACCAATGGCGCTCTTTACTACCTATGGCTGGATTGCCGGGTTAGGCGCTACCTTCCACATTCTTTTATTGCGCGCCGGAATCCAAATGGCCTGGGTAATTTCGGCGACCATGATCTACCTTCTTGCTGAGTCTACACATCAACGTGATTGGCGGTTGCGTAGCCTTGGCGATTAAGAAAAATCATCTTTCCACAATCTGACTGATAGCAGGAGTCACCAATGCAAAGCATGGCTGAATTAGGGTTTAGCTTTGGGATGATAGAAGGAGATAAGGATGTAGTGCATATCCCCTTTAATTCCCAAAACGAGCTCTTTATTTTTGCAGACAGTAGCGCCATCTTCTACGGGAAAAATACCGTGATCGTTATTCCTAATATTTGGGATGATTTCCAGGAATATACCTTGGACAACGAAACACAGATCCGATTTGAGAGGGAAAACTAATGGTCGCTCATCAGGTAATTACAACGGATTCTGCCTATCAGCGTGATGCGGAAGAAGCTAGCCTGAATCCACGCATCCGGTCAGTGGTATTGCATCTCCGCACCCGCTATGGAGCGGTGCGAATTCTGGGCGTTGGTCGCGGCGCACAGCCACTGTGCCATGATTTACGTCACTCCGGCTATCAGGTGGCGGTGATAGAACCGGGTGAAAATAGCGGGGCGAGCCGTTTCTGCCCACTATTCCTGGAAGTTGGCTCGGTTGAGGGCGCGACTTTCGATATGGCGATCAGTATCGAATCCGATGCTTCGCCAAATACTCCGGCGGCGCTGGTCGCTATTGCTGCCAACCACCTGGCGCCTGATGGCGTTTTTGTTCTGTCCATACCCTACGGTGGTTATCTAAAGAATCTGCTGAGCACTCTGTACGAAGGGTGGCAACTACCCTTTTTCGCAGCATGGGATAATAACTATCTGCAACGCTGGTCACGGAAATCTCTGACCACACTGCTGGAATCCCAAGGCTTTACTGTTGTCGAGTTCATTGGCGTCCGAGGGACATCCCTGCAATGGGAGTCGCTGATTCTTCTGGCGAAGAAAACCTACCAACCACCCGCCGAGTTTGGCGAACCGGCCATACGTTCCTGACTCGCAACGCCATTTACGGTCAAACTTTTCCTCCTGTAAATTTTCCTGTGATCCGAACGGTGGAATGGGCGGGTGAAGAGAAAATCACTTAATAAGATTGATGAGTTGGATGCGAATAACATCCTGGCCGCGCGCTGCCCGCCCTTGACATCACAGGAAAATTTACAGTCCCAATTTTTTGGGACTTTCGCGCATTCCCGTTGGTGTGGGAATAATGGAAAAGGTAGGTAGGCCAGCGAAAGTCCTCTTTTTAATACGTTGATCTGTTGACGCGAGGTGTCGTGTGTTGAAAATACGAGTTATTCTGGGTTTCGTCCTGTTGTGTTCTTTCGCCCTGGACGACGCCGTAGCGGAACCGGTGGTGATTCGCTTCTCCCATATCGTCGCCGAGCAGACCCCCAAGGGCAGCGGCGCTAACCGCTTCAAACAACTGGTTGAGGAAAAACTGGCGGGGCGGGTGAAGGTCGAGGTTTTTCCGGACGCCAAACTATATAACGATGATGAGGTTTTTATCGCCTTGCTGAACAATGACATCCAGCTTGCGGCACCCTCCTTGTCAAAATTCAGCATTCTCACCAAAGCCCTGGAAGTTTATGATTTACCTTTTCTGTTCAATAATCTGGCCGCAGTAGAACGGTTTCAGAACGGTGAGGCTGGTCGGCGTCTGCTAAATGCGCTGGACGATAAAGGCCTTAAAGGCCTCGGTTATTGGCCTAATGGGATGCGGGTCATTTCGGCCAACAAGCCACTACGCAGCCCGGCGGATCTCCGGCAACTGACCCTGCGTATCGAACCTTCCAAAGTCATCGAAGCGCAATATCAGCATCTTGGAGCCATTCCGGTCAAAATTTCATTGGCTGATACCCGGAACGCCCTGCGCCGTGAATTGATCGATGGGCAGGAAAACACTTGGAGCAATATCTATTCCCAAGGATTCCATACCTTGCAGACCGACATTACCGAGACCAACCACAGTTTCCAAGGCTATATGCTGATCACCAGCAAAACCTTCTGGAATAGACTGCCAGCGGACCTTCGCAGTGAATTGGAAGCGATTCTGGCCCAAGTGACCGAAGAGGTGAAAGCGCAGGCTGCTGAACAGACTCATCGGGACCGGCAGGCCATTATTGCGGCGGGCAAGCCCCACGTCATCACGCTGACGGATCAGGAACGAGCCCGTTGGCGGCAAGCGATGATGCC
>JAJHPN010000212.1 GCA_020890855.1 Candidatus Contendibacter sp.
CGGATGCGTTTTCTGGTGGGGCGGGCGCAGCGGCGGGTAGTGGGACAGTTTCCGGTTTCTGCAACGAAACTGGCGGTAGATGACTGGAATCCGGCGGCGTCCAGCCGGGCGGGGGCGGGGCGCTGACTTGGTCCGGTCGCCAGCCAGGCGGCGGGCCAGGATCATCAAATTCAGCCTGCAAATCTTTCTGGATCGCCTTCATCTGATCGGCTGCATCCTGCAAGGGGTTGAAATCGGCAGACTGGCGGATCGATTGCTTGATTTCTTCCAGACGCAGTTCCCGATCCACATCGGCCTTGACCTCGGCGAACATCCGCCGGGCCTTGCCGATCCACCGGCCAGCGGTGCGGGCCAAACCGGGCAGTCGTTCAGGGCCGACCACAATCAGGGCCACCACGCCGACCATCACCATTTCCCAAAAGCCGATCTCAAACATACCCGTGCGATCCGTTCATCCAACCTTGTTGCGATCCTTGGACAAGGGATCAGGCGTGGCGGAAACAGCAGCGCCAGTATCATGGCCCTGGGTGGCGGCTTGTTCGATTTTCTTGGGATTTTCTTCGGTGGTTTCCGATTTGGCGCCATCTTTCATGGAATCGCGAAAGCCGCGAATCGCCGAACCCAGATCGGAACCCAAATTTCTCAGGCGGGTTCCACCGAACAGCACCAGAACGATAACCAGAATCAGTAGCAATTCCCAAACACTGAAACGCATGACAGTTTGCCTCGGATGATGGGGGCCGGATGGAAAAATCGATCAGTCGGGGGGGCGGCGGGCGGCCTTTTCAGCCAGGCCGGAAACGCCGGCGCGGCGCTGCAATTCGTTAAGCACCGCCTCCGGACCCAGTCCCTGATGGGCTAGCATGACCAAAGTATGAAACCACAGATCAGCGGTTTCGCGCACCAGTAATTCAGGATCGCCATTTTTGGCGGCGATCAGCGTTTCGGCGGCTTCCTCGCCGACCTTTTTGAGAATGGCGTCCAGCCCTTTGGCGTACAGCCGGGCGACATAGGAGCTGTCAGGATCGGCCTGTTTGCGGGCTTCCAGCACTGCCGCCAGTTCACGCAGCGTCTGGTCACTCATACGCCGTAGATCTCATGCATGTTTTTGATAACCGGATCGGTGGCGATCCATACGCCGTCCTGTAATTCCTCGAAGAAACAACTTTGCCGTCCGGTATGGCAGGCGATGCCGCCGATTTGTTCAATGCTTAACAGCAATACATCGGCGTCGCAATCCAGCCGGATGCTCCTGACTTTTTGAGTATGGCCGGAGATTTCGCCCTTATGCCAGAGTTGTTGCCGGGAACGCGACCAGTACACCGCCTCGCCGCAGTCTACGGTGCGCTGCAAGGATTCGCGGTTCATCCACGCCATCATCAGCACCCGGCCACTATTCGCATCTTGGGCAATGGTGGGAACCAGCCCATCCGCCGTCCATTTAATTCGTTCCAGCCAGCCGTTGGTCATTTTTCAAGGTTTTAAGGTTAAAAGCTACAAGGTTAAAGGATTCTCACAACCTGACTTCAATGCCCCGATCCCGCAGGTGACGCTTGGCCTGCTCAATGGTGTATTCGGCAAAGTGGAAAATGCTGGCGGCCAATACCGCATCGGCCTTGCCGAGCAGAATGCCGTCAGCCAGATGATCCAGTACGCCTACCCCGCCGGACGCAATGACCGGGACGCTCACCGCCTCGCTGATGGCGCGGGTCAATTCCAAATCGAAACCGCGTTTGGTGCCATCGCGATCCATGCTGGTCAACAGAATTTCGCCCGCGCCGTAATCGGCCATCCGCCGCGCCCATTCCACTGCGTCAATGCCGGTTGGTCGCCGTCCGCCGTGAGTGAAGATTTCCCAGTGCGGCGACTCACCCTCTACATGAACCGCCTTGGCGTCGATGGCGACCACGATGCACTGATTGCCGAACCGCTCGGCGGCCTCGCGCACGAATTCGGGCTGGGCAATCGCAGCGGTGTTGATCGACACCTTATCCGCCCCGGCGTTGAGCATCCGCCGCACATCGTCCAGCGTGCGAATGCCGCCGCCCACGGTTAGCGGGATAAAGACCTGGCTGGCGACCTGTTCGACAACGTGAACCATGGTTTCGCGGTCGTCAGAACTGGCGGTGATGTCCAGAAAAGTCAGTTCATCCGCACCCTGCTCATCATAACGACGGGCGATTTCGACCGGATCGCCGGCGTCGCGAATTTCTACGAACTTGACGCCTTTCACCACCCGCCCGCGATCCACGTCCAGGCAGGGGATGATCCGCTTGGCCAGCCCCATTACCGATTCTCCCCGGCGGTCGCGATGCATTGCGCCTCGGCCAAATCAATGGCGCCATCGTACAACGCCCGGCCGATAATCGCGCCCATGATCCCTTCCTGCTGCACTGCGCACAGCGCCCGCACATCGTCCAGGGTGCTCACCCCGCCGGAAGCAATCACCGGAATTGAAATCGCCTGGGCCAGCCTGACCGTGGCCTCAATGTTGACGCCCTGCATCATGCCGTCGCGACCAATGTCAGTGTAGACAATGGCTTCCACGCCATCACGCTCAAAAATACGCGCTAGATCAATGACGTCATGCTTCGACAGCTTCGACCAGCCATTCACGGCCGCCCGTCCGTCCTTGGCGTCCAGTCCGACGATGACGTGACCGGGATATTCCAGACACAGTTCATTGATGAAATGCGGCTCCTGCACGGCCTTGGTGCCGATGATCACAAACTGGACTCCGGCGTCCAGATAGGCGTCTACCGTCGGTTCATCGCGGATGCCGCCGCCGACCTGAATCGGCAGATCAGGGAACGTCTGGGCAATGCGACGGATCACCTGGGCGTTGACCGGCTTGCCGGCAAAGGCCCCGTTTAAATCCACCAGATGCAGGCGGCGCGCGCCCGCATCGACCCAGCGTCCGGCCATCGCGACCGGATCGTCCGAGAAGACCGTGGACTCTTCCATGCGCCCTTGCCGCAGGCGCACACATTTACCGTCTTTCAAGTCAATCGCAGGGATGAGCAGCATGGCCTGTTTCTGCATGGATTGATGGGAGGAAGGTTAATCTTAGGGATTCCAGTCCGCGAAATTGGCGAGCAGGCGCAATCCGGCCTGGGCGCTCTTTTCCGGGTGAAATTGCACGGCGAACAGATTATCCCGGGCAATGGCCGAGCTGAACCCGAATCCGTAATGCGTCCGGCCCACGGTGAGCGCCGCATCCGCCGGTTGCAGGTAATAACTATGGACGAAATAAAAGCGGCTGTCCTG
>JAJHPN010000324.1 GCA_020890855.1 Candidatus Contendibacter sp.
CGAAATCACGCACCAATTGCCGGTGTTCCGCCACCGCCGTCGGCAGTCGCGCCGGGTCGTAGTCGAGT
This sequence comes from Candidatus Contendibacter sp., assembly GCA_020890855.1. Taxonomy (GTDB): domain Bacteria; phylum Pseudomonadota; class Gammaproteobacteria; order Competibacterales; family Competibacteraceae; genus RXIV01. The sequence continues at coordinate 69 of JAJHPN010000324.1, forward strand.
TGGGGATACTGCGCGCCGTTGGTCTGAGCGATGACGCGATTGGCGGGATCGGAGCCGTCCTCGGTTTGCAGGAAGAAGCCGTAGGCGCGATGGCCGAGTGTGCGAGCGAACCAGCGCGGCACGAATCCCGGAATCAGAGTGCTGAGCAATTCGCCATCGAAGCCCAAGGGTTGAATGCTGCTGTGTGGCAGCCGCTCGTTGAGCAGGAGCAGGGTTTTACGCAGTAGATCGGTTTTGGGCGTTGCGGAAAACGCCAACATCGCGCTGAGCCGGTGATATTTGTAGTTGCGTCCAACCACATTGGCGCACGGCAACCGTTCGGCTAGGCCAGTGCTTTCCAGATAGCGTTGCAACAGACGCGGCGAGTGCAGCGCTCCGGCTGCCAGCAGCATCGTATCGGCCCGAAATTCAGCGCCGTCTTCGGTGTGAACGCCGATCAATCGCTCTGGCCGTTCCGAATCGGCGATGAAGCCTTGCACCGCCCGCCCGGTCAGGATGGTCAGGTTGGGCAGATGTTGCACCCGCTCCAGCAAGGCGTGCTGACTATCGAACTTCAGATTTCTGACCGAGGCAAAGGCATCGAAATGGGCGGCTTCCTCGGGATGCGCCAGAATCCCGGGGTCCAGGGCCAGCATCAGCGGTTGCGCATTCCAGCCCGCGCCATTACCGGTGAGCTTGCCGACGATGGCGCTCAAATCCGGCTCCGGCTCGAAGCGGTGGACGCCCAGCAACGCTTCGGCCTGATCGTAGTACGGAGCCAAATCCCCATAGGCTATCGGCCACGGCAGGCATTGATGCGCCGGGTCGGCGGCGAACTCGTGCGGCTCGAATCGCACCAACGCTGCGCCGTACCACTTGGTCTTGCCGCCCAGATTGAAATATTCCTCCGGAGCGAAGGTCGCGCCATCTTTGTCCAGCCAGTGCTCCTTGCTTTTGAACAGGCCCTGCCGGATGACCTTGTCCACATCCAGGGTCGTACCGTCACGCGGTAGTTCCAGCCCTTTTTCCAGCAGCAGGACGCGCCGACCGTCGCACGCTAGTCGGTAAGCCGCCGCCGACCCGCCTGCACCAGAACCGATAATAAGGGCGTCGTAAGGGAATTCGTTCATGTCATAGTCCTCAATACACGGCTGCCGGCGCGATGACCGCCGCCGTCGAGCCACGGGTCTTGGCGTGGGTCAGCGTGAACAGAAATTCGTGGATCCCGCGCCGGGCGAGTTCTTCAGTGGCCAGGTTCTCCAGACCGAACAGGCCCATCTTCACGTACATAGTCTGCGGCACCAGGAAGGGACGATCCGGGTCTTCGCCGGGCACCGGCCCATAGCTCCAGGTGTCGGCCCCGGTCAGCGCGATGTGTTGCTGGTACAGCCACTGGACGACTTCCAGACCGGGACCGGGTTCGCCGGACAGAAACTCGGTGTTGTCCTTGCCCCACAAGCCGCCCCAGCCGGTGTGAAACAGCACTGCATCCCCCGGTTTGATCGCGATGCCCTGTCGGGTCAGCGCGCCCTGCACGTCGACCAGGGTGATCACGTAACCTTTGGCCAGCCGTTCCACACCCTTGAGGCTGGCGATATCGAGGAGTACGCCGCGCGTGACCATCGGCGGCACCGTTTCGATGCCCAGGCGGTTCAATCCCCAAGATTCCACCACTTGGCGCGTGGTCCAGCCGTTGTAGAACCGGTCGCCGATCTGGATATGGCCGATGGAATCCAGTTGAGTGCCGACCTGAAAGGTGCCGGCCTGAATTTCGGTGATCCAGTTGATCTGATTCTTGCCCCAGCCCTTATCCACTGCGTCTGGGCGGCGTGGGTTGGTCAGATGGGGGGAAACGTCAACGGTCTGATGCCAGTAGCGGCCGGGAAATTTGGGAGTGTCTTCATCCAGTACCCGACCCAAGTCCACCACGGTTCCCGTTTTCACCAGCGCCGCCGCTGCGCGCACCCTGTCGGGCGTAATTTCATTCAGCGTCCCGATCTGGTCTTCGGCCCCGTAGCGGCTGGGCCACCAAGGCGCTTGACCATCCGGCAAACCCGTGCTGTCCGGCGGTGGCGCTACCGGAACCACGGGAGGCGCGGCCAGAACACCTTGGGCGGTCAGGCTGAACGCCAGCAACACAGATCGCCAGGATTGCGAAAATCGTGGCGTCGCCATGTCAGCCTCCTACATCAAAGCCGGGGTAGAGGGTCATGCCGCCGTCCACGTAAAGCGTCGCGCCGGTGACGTAATCGGAAGCGTCGGAGGCCAGCCAGACTGCGGCGCGACCGATGTCTTCCGGCTCGCCAACCCGGCGGTAGGGAATCAGTTTGAGTAGTTCCGCCTCCGCTTCCGGCGTTTGCCAGGCGGCAGTGTTGATCGGTGTCTTGATTGCGCCCGGTGAGATGGCGTTGACCCGGATGCCATGCGGCGCCAGTTCCTGGGCCATGGTCTTCATCAGCAGGCTGACGCCGCCCTTGGACGCGGCGTAGTTGGCGTGGCCGGCCCACGGGATGACATCGTGAACCGAGGACATGCAAATGATCTTGCCGACGGCACGCGACAGATTCGGTATCAGACCGCGCTGAAGGAATTCGCGAGCGGCGGAGCGGGAACAGAGGAACTGACCGGTCAGGTTGACGTCGAGCACGAATTGCCAATCAGCCAGGCTCATCTCGACCAGTGGCGCGTCCTTTTGCAAGCCAGCGTTGTTGACCAGAATGTCAAGGCTGCCCCAGGTCTCGATGATCTGGGTGAACATCGCCTCGACTTCGTTTTCCCGGCTGACGTTGGCGCGAATCGCTAGCGCCTCGCCGCCTGCTGCTTCGATCTGTTTCACCACTGCTTTGGCGCGCTCGTCACTGGATGAGTAATTGACGGCCACTCGTGCGCCGGCGGTGGCCAGCGCCTTGGCGACGGCTGCGCCGATGCCGGAATTGGCGCCGGTTACTAACGCACGTTGGCCTTGTAGGACCGATTGGTTTGCGCTGCTCATAGGGATAAGCCTCTTTCCTGGTAACTGGAGATAGGGTGATGAATTCTCGCTATTGACTGAGCAATGCCTGTGCCATGCGGTAATATTGAAAAAAATATCATTTTTTTCAGAAAGTTGAATTCTATGGCGGGACTTGCAGCGAATGCGGTGGGTATTGAGAACTGCGATATATCGATGAGCCGCTAAATGTGGTGGCGGTCATCAAAATAAAGGAATGCTG
>JAJHPN010000296.1 GCA_020890855.1 Candidatus Contendibacter sp.
TCGGATCAATTTGATAAATCTCTTCGCCTTGGGAAATGGCCTCATTCGGGCATTCCGGCTCGCACACGTCGCAATTGATGCATTCGTCGGTAATCATCAGCGCCATGATTGGCTCCTTGTTACTGTTTATGTTGACTGCAACTCACAGCCGGCTTTGAATTGCTGTCGGCTGACGCCTTTGTGACAACCCCCTGCCACGCCCACTATTTTCTGAGCATAAATTTCGCCGCCAGCGCCGCTTCAACCTTGGGATGCACAAACGGCGCGATGTTTCCGCCCAGTTTGGCGACTTCACGCACCAGACTGGACGAAATGAAGGCGTATTGTTCAGCGGGCGTCAAAAAAATTGATTCGATTTCAGAATCCAGCCGGCGGTTCATGCTGGCCAGTTGAAACTCGAATTCAAAGTCGGATACGGCGCGCAAGCCGCGCAAAATGACGTGAGCGCCAACGCTTTTGGCGTAATTCACCAGCAGAATGTCAAAGCCGCGCACCTCGACATGCGGCAAATGCGCCACCACTTCGTTAGCCAGCTCCACCCGCTCTTCCAGTGAAAAGAGCGGCTGCTTGTTGGGATTGGCGGCGATGCTGACGATCAGCCGGTCAAACATGCGGGCGCCGCGTTCGACCAGGTCGGCGTGACCGTTAGTGATGGGATCGAAGGTGCCGGGATAAATGGCGAAGACGGACATGACAGTTCCTGGTGGGATCAAGAAGTTCGGGGATTATCAGTAAAGCGATGCGGCAAGGCAACCGCGCCGCCATTCACAGCAAGAGCCTCTGCGCCGCCAACCCGATTTGATAAAGCCCGAACAGCATGACCAGCGCTCCCGCCGCCAGGCGTACGGCTGGGTGGCGCACCCATCCCGCCAGGGTTGCCGCCGCAGCGCCCATCGCCAGCAGCACGGGCAATGTCCCCAGCCCGAAGCTCAACAGCAGCAGGCCGCCCTGGATCGATCCGCCGGCGCCGATGGCCCACACCAGTACGCTGTACACCAGCCCACACGGTAGCCAGCCCCAGACCAAACCGATGCCCAGCGCCTGAACCGGGGTGCGGATGGGGAAGAAACGCCGGCCTAGTGGTTCGATCCGCCGCCATATCACCCCACCGGTTCGTTCCAACCGGCTCAGTCCTTGCCGCCAGCCGGCCAGATAGAGTCCCAACAGGATCATGAACAATCCAGCCAGAAGTTGCAGGCCGAATTGGGCATGGCGCACCGATAGCCAGTGCGTCGCCCAGGTCCCGATCCCGCCGGCCAACATCCCGGCGGCGACATAGCTGCTGATCCGGCCCAGGTTATAGGCCAGCAGATAGGGCAGCCGGACCCGCAGGGGATGACCCGGCGCGGGCGGCAAGCTCAGGGTCAATGCGCCGACGATGCCGCCGCACATGCCGAGGCAGTGGACGCCGCCGGTTAATCCAATCAGGAATGCGGCCAAAAGACTGGCGCCAAGGTCCATGGGAACCTACCGCAGCACCACGGTCTTTTTGCCGTTAAGGAACACCCGCCGCTCCAGGTGGTAGTGCATCGCGCGCGCCAGCACGATGTTTTCGATGTCGCGACCCACCGCCGCCAGTTGTTCCGGAGTGTGGGCGTGATCGACCCGCTCGACTTCCTGTTCAATGATCGGTCCTTCGTCCAGGTTCGCCGTTACAAAATGCGCGGTGGCTCCAATCAGTTTGACGCCCCGCGTATAGGCCTGATGGTAGGGTTTGGCGCCCTTGAAACCAGGCAGGAAGGAGTGGTGGATGTTGATCGCTCGTCCGGCCAGCGCCTGGCACAACTCCGGCGACAGGATTTGCATGTAGCGGGCGAGAATGACCAGTTCAGTGCGGGTGTGCTGGATCAGCGTCAGAATTTGCCGCTCCTGCGCTGGCTTGGTTTCCGCCGTCACCGGCAAATGGTGATACGGGATCGAATGCCACTCGGCCAGATGAGCCAGGTCCCGGTGATTGGAGACAATCGCGGTAATGTCCATCGCCAGCGCCCCGGTGCGATGCCGGTAGAGCAAGTCGTTCAGGCAATGCTCGGCTTTGGAGACCAGAATCATCACCCGGAGTCGGCGGCGCGGATCATGGAGCCGCCAGTCCATTGCGAATTCCTGGGCCAGCGGGCTGAAATCCCGCAACAGCGCCGACTCGCCCATTTCATCCAGATCGAACATCAGCCGCATGAAGAACTGGCCGGATTCAGTATCGCTGAACTGGTCGGATTCGACGATGTTGCCGCGATGGGTGGCCAGCAGCCCGGAAATGGCGGCGACGATGCCAACCCGATCCGGGCAGGCGATGGTCAAAATGTAGCGGAGAGCGGGCATGAATGATCCTTGGCGGGCGGCGGAGAAAGACGCGGATTGTAGGTTAAAGCGCCCGCCGTTACGTCGTCAGTTCCGGCAGATTCAACGCCTCGCGCAGCAGCGGCAGGCGTTGCCGCACACAATCCAGTCCGGCTTCAATGGCTTCGCTGGCGTGATCAAAATCCATCAGTCCCAGATGCGCCAGCCGTGGAGCCAGCACCACGTCCGGCGGATCGCCCGCCAGCCGCGCCCGGGTGATGCGGTCCTGCATGATGTGGATGGACCCGGCCATCACATCAAACAGGCTGGGCGGCTCATCCTCCGGCGTCGATTCGGGGGGATGCGAATTGCCCCGCATCACCTGCCAGCCGGCGCTCAACCGGGCTAATAGCGGGCTGGGCGCCGTCAGACGCGGCGTTCGCCCACCCAGCCGCCGCCCGACAATATCGTCATTGAGATTGACGGCAATCACCCGCTCCGCGCCCAGCGCCCGGCACAACGACACCGGTAGCGGATTCACCAGCCCGCCATCGACCAGCCAGCGCCCTTGATAGCGCACCGCACTAAACAGCCCCGGCAGAGCGATGGACGCCCGCACGGCCTCCAGCAGCGAACCTTCCTGAAACCAGACTTCGCGCCCAGTGTGCAGATCGGTGGCGACCGCCCCGAATGGCTTGGGCAAGTTCTCAATGGGCGCATCCTCCACCCGCTCATGAAAAGCCTGCATCAACCGCTCGCCTTCCACCCCGCCGAGGCGCAAATCCATATAGCGGATGATCTCCCACCAGTCGATCTGGGTGACCCATGCTTCCAGCGGGCCCAGCCGGTCGCTGGCGTAAGCGGCGCCAACCAGCGCCCCGATGGACGCGCCAGACACCACGTCCGGGACGATGCCCGCCTGTTCCAGCGCCCGCAGCACGCCAATATGCGCCCAGCCACGGGCTGAACCGCTACCCAG
>JAJHPN010000342.1 GCA_020890855.1 Candidatus Contendibacter sp.
CTGCACGTCAGGATTGCCCGCCTTGCCGATGCCGCTGATTCGTCCGTCCTTGATGCCGATGTCGGCCTTGACGATGCCCCAGTGATCGATGATCAGCGCATTAGTGATCACGGTATCGACCGCGCCGGCGGCCTGGGTTCGCTGCGACTGGCCCATGCCATCGCGGATCACCTTGCCGCCGCCGAATTTCACTTCTTCGCCGTAGATCGTGTGGTCGCGCTCGACCTCGATCCACAGATCCGTGTCGCCCAGCCGCACCCGGTCGCCGGTGGTGGGCCCGTACATGTCGGCATAAGCGCGGCGGTCGATGCGGCTCATGGCCGTTGCTCCAGCGGTCCCATCACTGCGGCCCGAAACCCGTAGACTTCCCGCGTTCCAGCGTAATCCACCAGGTCCACTTCGCGCTCCTGGCCTGGCTCAAAGCGCACGGCCGTTCCCGCCGGAATATCCAGCCGGCAACCCCGCGCCCGCGCCCGGTCAAAGCGCAGGGCGGGATTGGTTTCAAAAAAGTGGTAATGGGAACCGACCTGAATCGGCCGGTCGCCGGTGTTGGCTACAGTGAGCCGGACCATGCGGCGGCTGGCGTTAAGTTCGAGATCACCGTCAACAGTGACGACTTCGCCGGGAATCATCAATTCTTCTCCTCAGGGAATCGGGTTGTGCACCGTGACCAATTTGGAGCCGTCCGGGAAAGTGGCCTCGATTTGCACTTCGGGGATCATTTCCGGAATGCCGTCCATGACCTCAGCGCGGGTCAACAGCGTCCGTCCGTAACTCATCAAATCGGCCACCTTGCGGCCTTCCCGCGCCCCTTCCAGCAAGGCGCAGGAAATGTAGGCAATGGCTTCAGGATAATTGAGTTTCAGGCCCTTGGCCTTGCGTCGCTCGGCCAACAAGCCAGCGGTGAACAGCAACAGTTTGTCTTTCTCACGGGGTAGTAGCTCCATAGCGGTTTTCTCGCGGTGGTCAGGTATTCCAGAAACGGGAAGGACAGGGCGGACGGTTGAGGATGAAGGGTCTTAGCAAACCCCACGCCACGATGAAAAAGCGTCTGGCTCGCGCCGCCGATGGCCCCAAATAACGACCTATCAGTACGCCATCCAGTTGACTGACAGCAAGCCACTCCGCATGGCCTTCCGGGAGCGCGGTGGAGGACGCTTTCAGCTCCTCCCATCGGACGCGGATCGCGTTGACCCGTTCCGGGGCGGAACCGGCGCAAATCAGCGTGGCGGCGACGGGTTGGCTTCGTAACCCCCAGCCGGCATCGAGCAGGCGGTTGCCGCCCGTATAGCGACCCGGTTCGAGATAAAGCGGTTCGTCGTCGCGCCACAGCTCCAAATCCTGTCGATATTCGCCAGTGGTGAAGCTCTCATTCGCAGCCGGTCGCCCCAGACAGAGAATTTCCCAACCGATGAAGCGGGCGTCGCCCTGGAGTTCGACCTGGGTCAGGGTGTGAACGCGCGCGCCGTTATAAACAATGTTTTCTTGCGGCAGCCATTCCAGCGCCGCGCCGGCGGCGACAGTCAACCGCTGGGTCTGGCGGGCGAGGGGACCGGCGCTGCGATAGAACTTGCCAGCGGCGGGGGTAGTGATGAGCGCTTGGGCGTTGGGATCGAGCGTGGCGGTGAGATGCAGTTCATCACCGCCGACCACGCCGCCGGGCGGATGCAAAAGAGCAACATGGCACACGCCTTCACCCTCGGGATAGAACGGGCGTTGCACCTGTAGAGGGCCTTGATGGGCGCATTGCCCCAAAATGGTTCGAGTCTTCAGTCGTTGAAAACCAAGACACAGACGGGCCTGCCAACCGGTGGGGGAAGTCATGGCGATCGCCAGAGATTTTCAATCATCGCCGCTGCGCTCCTGGATCCGGCACCGCTGCAGCCGCTAACCACCGCGCTGTTCTGTGAGATGCCAGGTGGTTTTTCCCACGAAACCCCTGGAAATACATTGAGAGGCATCCGCACCTGATTGACCAGATATTAGCGCAATAGTCTAACCGATCACCGAAAGCAAGCCCGCGCCATCGTGCACCAGAGCCTGACAGGGCCGCACTATTACAAGGCGTAAACCGGTAGTCGAGTTAAGCAACTTTCAATAAGATACTAATAAATCAATTTATTTTTGATTGGCACGAGCCTTGATATAGCTCCCATCAGATTCGCTTTCGTGCGGATTCATTCACCCACCATGACATTGAGGGCTGCGTATGATCAAGACGATGCCGAAGTTTTTCCCTTGGCTGGCCGCCGGCGCATTGATGCTCGGCGCAACGCTGGCCCACGCCGCTGACACCATCAAGGTGGGCGTCCTGCATTCACTGTCCGGGACCATGGCGATCAGTGAAACCACCCTGAAAGACACGGTGCTGATGCTGATTGACGCCCAGAATAAGAAGGGCGGCCTGCTCGGCAAGAAACTGGAAGCGGTGGTGGTCGATCCGGCTTCAAACTGGCCACTGTTCGCCGAAAAGGCCCGCGAACTGTTGCAGAAAGACAAGGTGGCGGTAGTGTTCGGCTGCTGGACTTCGGTGAGCCGAAAGTCGGTATTGCCGGTGTTCGAGGAATTGAACGGCATCCTGTTTTATCCGGTGCAGTACGAGGGCGAGGAATCCTCCAAGAATGTGTTCTACACCGGCGCAGCCCCCAATCAGCAGGCGATTCCGGCAGTGGACTACCTGATGAAAGACCTGAAGGTGCAACGCTGGGTATTGGCTGGCACCGATTATGTTTATCCGCGCACCACCAACAAGATTCTGGAAGCCTATTTGAAGGCCAAGGGGGTCAAGGATGAGGACATTATGATCAACTACACCCCGTTTGGTCATTCCGACTGGCAGTCCATTGTCTCCGACATCAAGAAATTCGGTTCCGCCGGCAAGAAGACCGCTGTAGTCTCCACCATCAATGGCGACGCCAACGTGCCGTTCTACAAGGAACTGGGTAATCAGGGCATTTCCGCCAAGGACATTCCGGTCGTCGCTTTCTCGGTCGGCGAAGAAGAACTGTCCGGCATCGACACCAAGCCGCTGGTCGGTCATCTCGCCGCCTGGAACTACTTCATGAGCGTCAAAGGCAAGACCAATGACGCCTTTATTAAAGAGTGGCACGAATTCATCAAGAACCCGAAGCGGGTGACCAACGACCCGATGGAAGCCACCTATATCGGCTTCAATATGTGGGTGAAGGCGGTGGAGAAAGCCAAGACCACCGACCCGGACAAAGTGATCGAAACCATGATCGGCAT
>JAJHPN010000303.1 GCA_020890855.1 Candidatus Contendibacter sp.
CGGAACCATTGGCCGCCATTCGCGGCGCGATCCGCACCCGCTACCGTTTACTGCCCTATCTTTATCAATGCTTCTTCAACCACTGGCGCAACGGCGATCCCATCATTCGCCCGCTGTTTTATCACTATCCAGAGCTGGAAGCTGCTGATCTGGACGATCAATATTTACTGGGCGACGCATTATTGGTTGCGCCGATCCTGCATGGCGATGGACAAGGTCTGGAAGTTTTCCGCACTGGCGTGAAGATGCAGCAACGGACCGTGGCGTTGCCGCCTGGACGCTGGTTTGACCTGAACCGTGGCGCATGGCTGGAGGGCGGGCGGACGGTCCATTATGCCGCTGCTCTGAACGAGTTACCGCTGTTTGTCCGGGATGGCGCCGTCGTGCCCTATTACGCCGGGCCGCTGTACAACAGTCGCATGGATTTAAGCACCGTAGAACTGCATCTGTTTTGTCATGATCAACCGGCGCAACTCGACTATCTGCTGGATGATCGAGAATCACAGCGCTATCAATCCGGCAATTTTGGGATTGCCTGCATTGCCGCAACAATCGGGAACGAATTATTGCGAGTGGAGATTGCTGAAGCCGGTTCCTATCCAAGAGATACGGTGCGTTTTACTCCGGTCGTCTACGGGCGTCCGGAGGTGCGGGAACTGGAGTTGGTGATCAATGACCATACCGAAAGGCGACCATTGCAGGCGGGCCAGCGGGAATGGCTATGCCAGGAATTAGCGGTGTGGATTTGAACCCTGAGCAGTGGTCTGAGTCCGTGCCAAAATTCTTTTAGCGAGGAGCAACCTCATGGCGATATTCACGATTACCGGTGAAGTTGATCCGTTTCTGCACGTTTCCCTGAATAAGGGCGAGCGAATTTATTGCGAGTCTGACGCGATGGTGATGATGGAAGATACGCTTGATTTGACCGGCAAGATGACCGGCGGTCTGGGCAGCGCCCTCATGCGCCGATTCGCCAATGGCGAATCGTTCTTCCAGCAGCACATCGAGGCGACTCGCGGCGCTGGCGATTGTCTGCTGTCGCCGGTGTTGCCGGGAACAATCCAGGTTCTCGAAGTCGGCGCCACCCGCTATATGCTCAGCGACGGCGCGTTTGTGGCGGCGGAAAGCGGCGTCGACTTGCGAGTTCGCAGCCAAAGTCTCGGCAACGCCTTATTCGCCCAATCTGGCGGCTTTTTTGTCGGCGAAGCCACGGGCAAAGGCCAACTGGCGGTTTCCGGTTTTGGCTCCGGCTTTATGCTGGATGTAGAACCGGGCAAGGACGTGATTATCGACAATTCGCATGTAGTGGCATGGGACAGCCAGTTGCATTATGAAATTTCAGTGCCTGGTCAACAGGGCGGCGGATTGCTCAGCCGGATGCTCAACAGCGTCACCAGCGGTGAAGGTATTGTCCTACGCTTTTCCGGGCGGGGAAGAGTGGTGATTTGTTCCCGCAACCGCAACGCTTTTTCCAGTTGGATCCGCAGCGGCGCCAGCGCCAGCGGATAAAGCATCTCTTTAGTCGTCCTTCGGCCCTGATCGTTCTTCAATCTTGGCTCGCTCCCACAGCGCATCCATTTCCGCCAGCGTGGCTTGAGCCGGACTGCCGCCGCATTCAGCCAGCCAGTGTTCGATACGCTGAAACCGCCGCTCAAATTTGGCGTTGGTTCCACGCAAGGCCGCTTCAGGATCGAGTTTCAGGTGACGGGCCAGGTTAGCGCAGGCAAACAGTACGTCGCCCAATTCATCCGCCAACCGTTCGGGTGGCGCCCGAGTGGCGATTTCATGACGGATTTCGGCGATTTCTTCTGCAATCTTGGCCAATACTGGCTCAATGGCTCCCCAGTCAAAACCAACCCGCGCCGCTTTATTCTGCAATTTGACTGCGCGAGTCAGCGCCGGCAAAGCCAGCGGCACTCCATCCAATACGCCCGCCGGTGATTTACCCTTCCCGGTTTTTTCCGCTGCTTTAATCCGTTCCCAAGCCGCCGTTTGTGCAGCAGCATCGGCGTAATTTTCATTACCAAACACATGAGGGTGGCGGCGGGTCATCTTCTCGACAATACCGCTCACGACATCGGCGAAGTCAAAGCGCCCTTCTTCGTGGGCCATCCGAGCGTAAAACACCACTTGAAACAGCAGATCGCCGAGTTCTGATTGCAACTCTGGCCAATCCTCGCGGGCAATGGCGTCAGCGACTTCGTAGGCTTCCTCAATGGTGTGAGGGACGATGGTGGCGTAGGTTTGCTCCCGATCCCACGGACAACCGGATTCAGGATCGCGGAGTCGGGCCATCAGTTCAAGCAGGCGTGCGAGTTCGATTACGGTGGGGTCACTCATCAACAAAAGCTCCTGTTTGCCTGCTCGTGATTTTCGTTTGGCGGGTTGGAAGGCAGCCGGTCCTGGGCCAAGCCGGGATACAACAGGCTAGGACTCAATATTCAGTTCGCGCTGTGTGGCAGTTGCAGCTAAATTATAAACAGCAAAATTGGGAGATTAGCATGACGATTGATACGGGTATTGACGGCGACCGCCAGGTAATGGATTCAACCTTGCAATCCCGGGCGTTGGGCTGTTTGTTCGGTTCGGCGGTCGGCGATGCGGTGGGCATCACCCTGGAATTTTCCCGTCGGGACAGTGCGCCGCCACTGACTGATCTGGTGGGCGGTGGGCCATTTCACTTACAGGCCGGGCAATGGACCGACGACACCGCCATGGCGCTGGCTTTGGGCGAATCGCTGTGCGAGTGCAACGGATTGAATCTGCTGGATGTGATGGAGCGGTTTATCGCCTGGTATCGGCACGGGCGCTATTCCTGCACCGGCCATTGTTTCGACATCGGCATGACCACCCGGCAGGCGCTGGATCGGTTTCTGGAAACTGGCAATCCCGAAGCCGGCAGTGGTTCACCCCGTGCTGCGGGCAATGGTTCATTGATGCGGTTGGCTCCCGTACCGATTTTTTACCATGCTGACCTGAGCGCCGGGATCGAAGCCGCCCGGCGGCAGAGCCTGACCACGCATGGCGCGGCGGAGCCGGTGGATGCCTGCGCTGCGTATGCCGAACTGCTGATTCGGGCGATCAACGGCGCCCCGAAAGCTGAGGCGCTGGCCTGCGTGATCCCGGATTTGACTCCGGCGATCGCTGCGATCATCAATGGTTCCTGGCGCGACAAGTCCCGCGATCAGATCAGTTCCTCGGGGTATGTCGTGCATAGTCTGGAAGCGGCGTTGTGGTGCGTGGGC
>JAJHPN010000444.1 GCA_020890855.1 Candidatus Contendibacter sp.
CCCGCGCCGCCAGGTTGCGTGAGCAGTTGCATCGGCACGACTACCGCTATTACGTCCTGGACGCCCCGGATATTCCCGATGCGGAATACGATCGGCTGTTCCAGGAACTTCAGGCGCTGGAAGCCGCCCATCCCGAACTGATCGTTCCCGACTCGCCAACCCAGCGGGTGGGCGGTCGACCGCTGGCGGGGTTCGCGCCGGTGCGGCATCGGGCGCCGATGCTGTCGATTCATACCGAAACCGACACGAGCCCGGAGGGCGCACGGGCTTTTGACGCCCAGACCCGGCGCGAGCTTGGTTTAAATGATGATGCCGCGCCAGTCGCATACGCTTGCGAACTCAAGTTTGATGGTTTAGCGATTAGTCTTCGTTATGAGCATGGGCGGTTGACCCAGGCCGCGACCCGCGGCGATGGCGAGACCGGCGAAGACGTGACCCAGAATGTGCGAACCCTCAAAACCGTGCCGCTGCGCTTGCAAGGCTCCGCGCCCGAAGTGCTGGAAGTGCGCGGTGAGGCGTACATGAGCCATGCCGATTTTGCACGTTACAACGCCCGGCAACGCACCGCTGGATTGCCGACGCTGGTCAATCCCCGTAACGGCGCAGCAGGCGCTATTCGCCAGCTCGATCCGGCTCAGGCGGCCAAACGGCCGCTCTCCTTTTTCGCTTATGGTTTGGGCGAGGTTCAGGGCTGGGAATGGCCCGCGACCCAGAGTGCGCTGCTGGATGCGTTGGCCGGATTTGGCCTACCGGTTTGTGGTCAGCGGGTTGTGGCGCAGGGAGCAGCCGGCCTGATCGCCTTTCACCATGCGGTTGCCGCCAAACGCGATGCGCTTCCCTTCGACATTGATGGGGTGGTGTACAAGGTCAACCGACTGGACTGGCAGCGGCAGTTGGGCTTTCGCACTCGGGAGCCACGCTGGGCGGTGGCGCACAAGTTCCCGGCTCAGGAACAGCTGACCGTGGTCGAAGCCATTGAGGTACAGGTTGGACGCACCGGGGCGATCACGCCCGTTGCCCGGCTTAAACCGGTGTTTGTCGGCGGCGTCACAGTGACTAATGCGACCTTGCACAACGCCGATGAGGTGGCGCGCAAGGATGTGCGGGTCGGCGATACCGTCATCGTTCGTCGCGCTGGCGATGTGATTCCCGAAGTGGTTGGCGTGATGCTGGACCGCCGTCCGTCTGAATCGCAACCATTTGCCATGCCGGAACAGTGTCCGGTGTGCGGGTCGCAAATTCTCCGCCCGGAAGGCGAAGCCGTAGCCCGCTGCATGGGCGGCTTGTACTGCCGCGCCCAGCGCAAGGAAGCCATTCGCCATTTCGCCTCGCGCCGGGCGCTGGATATTGAGGGGCTGGGCGACAAACTGGTCGAGCAACTGGTCGACCGGGAGCGGGTGCGCAGTCCCGCTGATCTTTACGCGCTGGATGCAGCGACGCTGGCGGAGTTGGAGCGGATGGGCGGGAAATCCGCTGAGAATCTGGTTCAGGCGCTGGAGCGCAGCAAGACGACGACGCTGGCCCGGTTCCTGTACGCGCTGGGGATTCGCGAGGTTGGCGAAACGACGGCGCGGACGCTGGCGGCGTATTTTGGCGGACTGGAGCCGTTGCTGGCGGCCGACGAGGCGGGTTTGCAACAGATCCCCGATATCGGACCAGTGGTCGCTGCGGCGATTCGGGCTTTTTTCCAGGAACCGCATAACCGGGACGTCATCGCCGGTCTGCAAGACGCCGGAGTGCAATGGCCGGAAACCGGGGTCAAGCCGGTTGCGGCGCAACCCCTGGCCGGCAAAACCATCGTGCTAACCGGAACATTGGATTCGTTAAGCCGCGATCAGGCCGCCGACCAGTTGCGGGCGCTGGGGGCGAAGGTCGCGGGCAGCGTGTCGAAGAAAACCGATTATGTCGTGGCGGGCCGCGATGCCGGGTCCAAACTGGACAAGGCGCGGGGACTGGGCGTCATGGTGCTGGATGAAGCGGGCTTGCTGGCGTTGCTGGACCGCAGCAACTGAGTGGATTATGACCGGCGGCTGCGGGGATCGCCGGTGGCGTCAGGGCGCGGCAGGTCGGTGACGCGGGCGGCCAGCTTCATCAAATCGCCGGCCATGCTGCTGGGGCTGACCTGATTGTTAGCGTGCAACATGCAGATCAGTTCGGCCTCGCCGCGCGTCAGGCCGCACAATTCCACGATCTCATCAGCGCCAGCACCCTGCAAGGCCAGCTTGGTCGCGATCTTGAAAGACTTTTGTTCAGGGTCCCGGTTGAGTGGCAATCCCTCCTGTCCCGCCTGTTCCCGGAGTAAGCCGATCTGCACCTCCAGCTTCAGCAACCGCTCGCCTAACGCCGCCAGCGAAAGCGTGACCCCTTTCAAATCCTGATGCAGACTGGGAGTCTCCTCCCGCTCGGGCGCTGGAGCGCCGGCCCAGCGGGCGATCATGAACCCCAGCCCGATCAGCAATGCGTTGCCGGTCAGCAGGGCGAAAATGGCGATACCGTGAAGCAGGACATCATGCATGGGTCAGTTCCGGCGTACTGATTGATCGATCAGGGTTTGTGGGCGGCATTCGCAGTAGTTCCGGCGGCGACGGGAGGTGGTTCAGCCAGCGCCGCCTGCAGCTTGCTCGGCGCTGCGCCCGGCTCATTCAATTTCAGATCAACCGGATAACGGGCATCGGTGTTGCCCATGATCACCAGCACCACTCGCCGGTTCTGGATGCGGCCCTGCTCGGTGCTGTTATCGGCGATGGGTTGATATTCCCCGTAACCAATCGCCGACATCCGCTCCGGCCGCACCCCGTTGTTCATCAGGATATGCACCACGCTGGCCGCCCGCGCCGCCGACAGTTCCCAGTTGGAGGGATAAACCAGGGTATTGATCGGCCGGTTATCGGTGAACCCCTCGACCTGAATCCGGTTGGAAAGCTCGCGCAGAATCTCGGCAATTTTCGCCAAGGGGTCCATCGCCTCCGGATTGACGATGGCGCTGCCGCTGGTGAACAACACGCTGTTTTTAATTTCAACTTCGACCCAAAAGTCGCTGCGCCGGAGATTGACCATGTCGTTGCGAATCAGCGCCGACAGGGCTGATTGCAGCTTTTGCATTACCTTGGCTAAATTTGGATCAGATTGAATTCCCTTGCCGGCGGCATCAGAGGTCAGTACCGCCGCCGCCCGGCCACTGCTGGCGCCAGCGTTTGAACCAGAATCTCTGCTCACCATCACAATAGCGCGGGGCGAACGCTGAATAATCGAGGTGGGCATCGGGCGCATGTCCGGCGCAACATTGCTTTTTTTCGGACTGGGCTGGCCGGTGGCCTGCGAGGTCTGCGCTCCAATCATTTCGGCTAACTGGATCGGCTTGGCGCTGTGCGGATCCGGCGATCGAAATGCGACCACCATCGAGTCCGCCAACACCCGGAATTTGCCCTCGTTGACTGAGGATACTGAGTACATCACCACGAAAAACGCAAACAGCAGGGTGATGAAGTCCGCATAGGACACTAACCAGCGTTCGTGATTTTCATGGCCTTCTTCGTGCTTTTTGCGGCTCATCGCGGCATTCTCAGTGCTGAATGAAGCCTTGCAGGCGAGATTCGATATTGCGCGGATTTTCGCCGTGGGCGATGGCGATGATCCCTTCAATGATTAACTCGTAGAGTCGGCCCTTTCGTTTGATGGAGCTTTTGATCTTGTTGCCCATCGGCAAGGCGAACACATTGGCCAGCACCAGCCCATAGATGGTGGCGACGAAGGCGGCGGCGATGCCGCCACCCAGTTTGCTGGGGTCAGCCAGGTTGCCCATAACGTGGATCAGGCCCAGCACTGCGCCGATGATGCCGATGGTCGGCGCGTAACCACCCAACGCCTCAAAGAACGTGATCGCCTGTAATTCACTTTCCTCATGGATGGTCAGATCCATCTCCAGAATATGGCGGATTTCCTCGGGCTCCTTGCCGTCCACCAGTAATTGCAGGGCCTTGGAGGCGAAGGGATCAGGTTCCTGCTGGATGTGATCTTCCAGCTTCAACAATCCCTCTTTACGAGCGATGTTGCTCCAGCCGACGATTTTCTCGATGGTCTCCTTCATGGCGACGGTGGGCGGCATGAAGGCCCATTTAGCCCGACCCAGCGCCCGCTTGAACACGTCCATCGGCATTTGAATCAGCACCGCGCCGACGGTGCCGCCGACGACGATGACGAATGCCGGGCCGTTGATCAGTGAACCAATATGGCCGCCTTCAATGATCATCCCGCCGACGATGCCGCTAAAAGCAATCACCAGGCCAGCCAGAGTCAAAATGTCCATCTGATCCGCTCCAAGGCTATCCGTAGATTAAACCGCGCCGCTCGCGACCCGGGAACGCAACCGGGCCAGCGCCTGACTGTGCAACTGGCTGACCCGCGATTCGCTGACGCCCAGCACGGCGCCGATTTCTTTCAGGTGCAGTTCTTCATCGTAGTAAAGCGACAGCACCAGCTTTTCCCGTTCCGGAAGCCCATCGATGGCCGCCGTCAATGATTTAATCATTGATTCCCGGTTGACCGCATCGACCGGATCGCCATCAGGAGCGGGAATGTAATACGCCTCGCTCTCATCGTCCGGACCAGCTGCGTCGAGCGACAGCAGTTTCTGGCCGCGCAAATCGGCCAGCGTATCGTGATACTCGGCCAGTGGGACGCCAAGATGATCGGCAATGTCGCGATCCTTGGCTTCGCGCCCTGTCGCAGTTTCAATGGCGTGAATCGCCGCTGTGACCTCGCGGGCCTTACGATGCACCGACCGGGGCGTCCAGTCGCCTTTGCGGATTTCATCGAGCATCGCCCCGCGAATGCGCGGTTCGGCAAAGGTGGCGAAACTCGCGCCCTGCGCCGGGTCGTAGCGCCGCGCCGCCTCCAGCAGGCCCAGCATTCCCGCCTGGATCAGATCATCCACCTGCACCGAGGCCGGCAATCGCGCTAACAGATGATAGGCGATGCGCTTGACCTGGGGAGCGCTGTGGGCGATCAAGTCGTCCGCCGTGGCTCCGCCGAGACTGGCGTACAGGGCCAGACCTTTCATCAGGCCTGTTCCTCGGATGAATGGTGGGGATCGATGAGCCGCTCGATGAAAAACTGGAGATAACCGCTGGCGGTGCGCGGCATCGGCCAGCGCCCGATGATCTGGGCGGCCAGGCGGTGAAAAGCTTCCGCCGAACGGCTGCCGGGAAAGGCTTCCACCACAGCCCGCTGCGCCTGCACGGCCTTGCGCAGTTGTGGATCTTCAGGGATGGCGCCGAAAAAGTTCAGGATGACATCCAGGAACCGGTCGGTCACTTTCACCAGCTTGGCGAACAGTTCCTGACCCTCTTTGGGCGTCAATACCCGGTTGGCCAGGATGTGAAAGCGGTTGACGCCGTAGTCCTGGCTGAGCAGCTTGATCAGGGAATAGGCGTCGGTGATCGAGGCCGGTTCGTCGCAGACCACCACGATCACTTCATGGGCAGCCCGGCTGAAGGTAACCACGCTGTCGGAAATGCCCGCGGATGAATCGATGAGCATAATGTCCAGCGACTCATTTAACTCGCTAAATGCGTTGACGATGCCGGCATTCTCGGCCGGGCTCAGCTCCGCCATCCGCTTGATCCCGGAACTGGCCGGAATGATCCGGATGCCATTCGGCCCGGTGACGATCACTTCATCCAGAGTCCGTTCCTGGTTGAGAACATGCGAGAGGTTGTAGAGCGGATGCAGGCCCAGGATGACATCGACATTGGCCAGTCCCAGATCAGCGTCCAGCAACATGACGCTTTGGCCCTGGAGACTCAGGGCCAATCCGAGATTGACCGTGACGTTAGTTTTGCCGACGCCGCCCTTGCCGCTGGCGACGCACATCACTCGCACCGGCCGGCGCGACTCGGAAGGTAATTTAGCGACCGGGGTGTGGGTCGACTCAGCAGGAGGCATTGGCGACTAGCCTCGGGCCAAAGGTCAGGGCCAGCGCGTCGGTTTCGGCGGTCTCGCCATATCCATACAGTCCGGCGAATTCTTCGCCCATGTTGATGAGCGCGTCGGTGCGCGCCGCCTGGAGATCTTCCGGCACCCGCTGACCGTTGCTGATATAGGCGAGCGGCAGTCCCTTTTCATGAACGACCGACAGCGCCGGGCCGAGTCGGGTGGTTTCATCGACTTTGGTCAGGATGACGCCATGCAGGGGGACGCGGGTGAAGGCGGCCACCGTTTCGCGCAGCACTGAATGCTGGGCGTTGGCGGTCAGCACCAGGTAACTGCGAATCCGTGGCGTATCGCTCAGCAGCGCAAACTGTTGTGACAGGCGCAAATCGCGCTGGCTCATACCGGCGGTGTCGATGAGAATCAGGGATTTGTCGGCGAACGCCGCAATCGCATCCTGCACTTCCTGAGCGGTGCGCACCAACTTAACGGGCGTGTCCATAATCATGCCGAAGGTGGAAAGCTGTTCAAATGCGCCGATCCGGTAGCTGTCGGTGGTGATCAGCGCCACATTGCGCGGGCCGTGGCGCTGGCTATAACGCGCCGCCAGTTTAGCGACGGTAGTGGTTTTGCCCACTCCAGTCGGGCCGATCAGAGCCACGACGCCGCCCTGGGTCAGGATATCATCCTGAGTGACCGACAAGCCGCGCCCAAGGGTTTCCAGCGCTAACCGCCAGGCGCGTTCCGGTTCGGCTTCGCCAGCGGCGGCGTCGGCCAGCCGCAGGCACAGCGCGGGACTAAAGCCAAAATCCATCAACTGGCCCAGCAGATCGGCCCGGTGCGGTTGCCGACGCGCCAAATCGCCCCAGGCCAGCCCGGATAATTGTTGCTCCAGCAAGCTGTGCATGATCCGCATTTCATGGCGCATTTCGACCAGTAGCGGATCCTGCGACCACATGATCCGCGACTTGTCGGACCCGGCGCGGTCGGCGGCAGGCGGCGACGCTGAACCGGCTCCCAGTCCGGTCTTTGGGGGAGCGGCGGTGGGAATGGCGGATTTGGCCGATTTTTCCGCGCCCGCCGCAGCGGGATGGGGAGCAGGCGCCGCCTGATCAGTCACCCCTTCCAGTTCACGCAATGCCCGCGGCAACGCCCCGGCTGCTGGTTGCGGCATGCTTTGCAGCAGTTGCTCGTCGTAATCGACCGCAGCGACGATTTCAAAGCCGGCGGCGGTGCGCTGGTTGGACAGGATCACGGCTTCCGGTCCCAGCTCCTCCCGGATTTTCCGCATGGCTTCACGGATGTTGGCGGCGCACAGTCTTTTAATCTTCATGGCTTGTTTCCCGCTGTTGTCGCGACTGCCGCATCCGGGGCCCGCCGCGTCTGGTTCGCTTACTTACCTACGGTGGCGATCACCTTGAGTTTCCGATCCTCGGGGATTTCGCTGAATGCAAGGACATGGAGCGCCGGGATTCCGTGCCGCACAAACCGCGCCAGCATCACCCGCAGCGCGTCTGGAACCAGCAACACCGCTGGCTGGCCCACCAATTCCTGTTTCTGTGCGGTATCCAGCAGCGCCTTGTGCAGACGTTCCGCCAGTCCCGGTTCCAGGGGCGTCTGCTCATTGCCCATCTGCAAGGTGCGCAGCAATATCTGTTCCAGTTCAGCCGCCAAGGTCATGACCGGCAATTCATCCTCCAACCCATTGATGCTTTGGACAATCATTCGTCCAAGG
This sequence comes from Candidatus Contendibacter sp., assembly GCA_020890855.1. GTDB lineage: Bacteria > Pseudomonadota > Gammaproteobacteria > Competibacterales > Competibacteraceae > RXIV01. The sequence continues at coordinate 7,664 of JAJHPN010000444.1, forward strand.
CTGATTCGAACCGCAGTGGTCAATACGTCAGGGTCCTGACTCCGGGCGCTATGCTCCGCCAAAGTTTCGGCGATAGTCCGGATATCCCGGATTGGCGCCTGTTCGATCAGCAGGTTTTGCAGCACCCGCACCACCACTCGCAGCGGCAGGGTTTTGGGCACCAAATCCTGCACCAGGCGCGGCGCAACATTCGCCAGCCGATCCAGCAGTTGCTGCGCTTCCTCGTGGCCGAGCAGTTCATGGGCGTGCATCAGCAGAATCTGGTTAAGATGAGTCGCGATCACGGTGCTGGCGTCCACCACGGTATAGCCCAAAGTCTGGGCCTGTTCGCGCAGGTTGGGCTCGATCCAGATCGCTGGCAGCTTGAAGGCCGGATCCTGGGTCGCGATGCCGGGCAGCGAACTGTGCACCTGACCGGGATTGATCGCCAGATGCCGGTCAGGGAAGGCTTCGGATTCGGCGGCGGTGACGCCCAGCAAGGTAATCCGGTAGGCGGTCGGGGCGAGATCCAGATTATCGCGGATGTGAACGGGCGGAATCAGGAAACCCAGTTCCTGGGACAGTTTCTTGCGGACGCCTTTAATCCGGGCCAGCAGCTGTCCGTTCTGGTTGCGATCCACCAGCGCGATCAGCCGGTAACCGACTTCCATGCCGATGGTGTCGAGCGGCGGCACATCGTCCCAGCCCACTTCACGGGTATCCAAACCGTCAGCGGCGGCGCCCGGCTCGGTGAGGCCGCTGATGATCGGCAAAACCGGTTCCACTCGCCGCTTGGCGCGCATCCGCCAAGCCAGATAGCCCGCTCCGCCCGCCAAGCCGAGGAACACCAGGTTGGGCATGCCGGGAATCAAGCCGAGGATGCCGATAATGCCAGCGGTGATCGCCAGGGTTTGCGGCTTGCCAAACAGTTGTTGGGTGACCTGCTGACCGATGTCCTGCGAGCCGGAAGCGCGGGTGACGATGATCGCGGCGGCGGTGGACAACAGCAGCGCTGGAATCTGCGCCACCAGTCCATCGCCAATGGTTAGCAGGGTGTAGAACTGGGCGGCTTCGGCCAACGGCAGATTGTGTTGCAGCGATCCGATGGCGATCCCGCCCAGCATGTTGATAAACAGGATCAGCAGGCCGGCGATGGCGTCGCCGCGCACAAACTTGCTGGAACCGTCCATCGACCCGTAGAAGTCGGCTTCCTGCACCACCTCGGATCGGCGACGCTTAGCCTCGGCCTGATCAATAACCCCGGCGTTGAGATCGGCGTCAATCGCCATTTGCTTGCCGGGCATGGCGTCCAGGGTAAAGCGGGCGCTGACTTCCGACACCCGGCCGGCGCCCTTGGTCACCACCACGAAATTGATGATGGTCAGAATGGCGAACACCACGATCCCGACCGCGTAATTACCTCCCACCACAAAATGGCCAAAGGCTTCGATGACCTTGCCGGCGGCGTCAGGTCCGGTGTGACCGTGCAACAGCACGACCCGGGTCGAGGCGATATTGAGCGCCAGCCGCAGCAAGGTGGTGATCAGCAGTACGGTGGGAAAGACGGTGAAGTCCAGCGGCCGGTCGCTGTAGATGGTCGCCAGCAGCACCACCAGCGACAGGGCGATGTTGAAGGTGAAAAATACATCCAGCGCGAATGGCGGCAGCGGCAGCACCACCATCGCCAGAATGGTAATTAGCACCAGTGGTGCGCCCAGACCGGAGCGGACCATGCCCCCCAGGGTAGCGGTCAGATTCAAGCGGCGGGTTCCTATCGGGTGCGTAGCTCAGGCGGGACCGGCACATCGCGCATGATGATCGGCGCATTGTAAAACTCCCCGTCCCGGCGCAACCGGTAAACGTAGGAGATTACCTGAGCCACCGCGACATACAGGCTGTGCGGGATGGGTTTGTCGAGGGCGCCGTTATAATAGAGGGCGCGGGCCAGCAACGGCGAATCCACCCGGGGAATCCGGTGGCGGGTTCCCAGTTCGCGAATGCGCAATGCCACCTGTTCGATGCCCAGGGCAATGATCACCGGCGCTTTCATTGTTTCCGGTCGGTATTGCAGCGCCACCGCATAATGGGTGGGATTGGTGACAATCACGTCGGCGGTCGGCACCTTGTCCATCATCCGGCGGCGGGCGAATTCCTGCTGCAAGCGGCGAATCCGGCCCTTGACCTCCGGCTTGCCTTCGCTGTCCTTCATTTCATCGCGCACTTCTTTCTGGGTCATCCGCAGATTGCGAAAGTACGAAAACAGTTGGAATGGCACATCGACTCCAGCGATCAGCAGCATCGGCAGAGTCAAGATCAGAAAGGTCCAGCCCAAGGTCTGGGCGGTGTGGGCCAGCGCCGGCAGCAACGGTTCCCGGCCCAGGTGCAACAGTTCTTCCTCGCCCCGCCACAGCAGGATCACCGCCGCGCCGCCGACAATCAGAAACTTGATCAGCGCCTTGAACAGCTCCATCAGCGATTGCCAGGAGAACAGCCGGGAGATGCCCTGCACCGGGTCGAGTCGATCCCATTTGAAACCGAAGCTGAAAGTCCAGCCGCCCAGCGCCAGCGGGGCGAACAGGGCGATGACCAGCATCAGGCCCATGAACGGCGCCAGCAGCAACACCAGATCGATTAACGCTTCGCCAAAGATGACCTGCATCTGACCCGCGTCCACGATGTTTTTCGGATCGAGCGTCATCCCGGCCCGCATTTGCGCGGCCAGCCCTTCGAGCAGTGCCGGCCCGAGAATCAGCAGTCCGGCGGCGGCGATCAGCAGCATCGCCAGCGTGGTCAATTCACGGGAACGAACGACTTGCCCTTTATCAGCGGCATCCTGTCTTCGTCGGGGCGTGGCCTCTTCGGTTTTTTCCTGGCCGTCTTCATTTTCAGCCATCAGCCGGTTCCTCCCAGCAGTTGGTTGACGCGCTCAAACGCATCAGCGAACAGGCGATCCAGTTGGTGCAGCAAGGTGGGCAGGTTGTAGAGAATGATCAGCAAGCCCAGGATCAGTCCGATCGGAAAGCCGACCGAGAAAATGTTGAGCTGCGGCGCGGCGCGCGTCATCACCCCGAACGCCAGGTTCACCACCAGCAGCGAGGCGATGGCTGGCAGGGAAATCAGCACCGCGCCGGCGAACATCCGGCTGGCCCAGGTCGCCAGGGTCCACAGCAGATCGCGGTCCGCCCCGCTGGTCGCGACCGGCAGCGCTTCAAAGCTGTCCACCAGCAACTGAATCAGCAGCAAATGGCCGTTCAATCCCAGAAAGACCAGGGTGCCGAGCAGGGTATAGAACTGGCTCAACAGTGGACTTTGCGCGCCGTTTTGCGGGTCAACCAGGCTGGCGAAGCCCAAACCCATCTGGGTCGCGATCATCAGTCCGCCCAATTCCAGCGCGGTGAACGCCAGCCGGAACAGAAAGCCCATGCTGAGTCCGATCAGGATTTGCTGGGCGACCACCAGCACCCCGGCGGGACTGAGCGGTTCGATCACCGGCACGGATTTGATGAACGGCAGGATCGCCCAGGTTAGCGCCAGGATGATCATCAACCGTACCCGCCGGGGAATCATCCGCGCCCCAAAGATCGGCGCCACGGTGACCAGCGCCGCGACCCGGGCGAGTGGCCACAGGAAACCGCCAACCCAAGCGGCGATCTCGGCGCTGTTCAGTAGCATCAGACCGGTTCCAGCAGTAAACGTGTATTTAAAGAGGAATTGCTTATTTCACCCGATCAGATTGGGAATGTCTTTCATCAGGTTCCGGGTGAAATCAATGAGCAGTTCGAGCATCCACGGCCCGGCCAGCAGCAGCACGATCACCAGCGCCAGCAGTTTAGGCACAAAGCTCAGGGTCATTTCATTGATCTGGGTCGCGGCTTGAAACAGGCTGATCAGGACGCCAACCACCAGCGCCGTGAGCAGCAGCGGCGCCGACACCAGGACCGCCATTTCCAGGGCGCGTTGGCCCAGGGTGATGATCGTTTCCGGGGTCATGTCCGCCTCCAGGGCGCATGGATCAGGGAATGTAAAAGCTGGACGCCAGCGTACTCATCAGCAGGCTCCAACCATCCACCAGCACGAACAGCATTAGTTTAAGCGGGAAGGAAATCATCATCGGCGACAGCATCATCATGCCCATCGCCATCAGCACGCTGGCGACCACCAGATCGATAATTAAAAACGGCATGAACAGTAAAAAGCCGATCTGAAAAGCAGTTTTGAGTTCGCTGGTGATGTAGGCGGGAACCAGCAGCGCAAATGGCACCTGATCGGCGGATTCCAGTGATTCCCGGCCCGACAATTTGGTGAACAGGGCCAGATCGCTTTCGCGGGTCTGGGCCAGCATGAACGCCTGCAACGGTTGCCGGCCTTCCTGCACCGCCTGCTGGAAGGTGATCTGATCGTTCAGGTAGGGCGCCAGCGCCTGTTCATTAATCCGCTCGAACACCGGCGACATGATGAAGAAGGTCAGGAACAGCGCCAGACCAATCAGAATCTGGTTGGACGGGGTTTGCATGGTGCCCAGCGCCTGCCGCAACAGCGCCAGCACGATGATGATCCGGGTGAAAGAGGTCATCATCAGCAACGCTGATGGCAACAGAGTCAATCCCGTCATCAACGCTAGGATTTGCAGGCTCAACGACCAGGTTTCGCCGCCGCCCGCCGCCGGCGCAATCGTGACCGCCGGCAGGCCCGCCGGCGCCGCCCAGGCCGTCGAAACGCCCAACAACAGCAGCAGGATGACCATGCCGCGGCTGCCGAATCGGTAGCCGCGTTCAGGATTCCGGGCGGTCATTGGATAATTCCGGGGTTGGCGGATCAGGCGTCATCGCAAAGGGCGGCGCGGGTGGAAAAATGTGCAAGGTCTGAATCTGCTGGGAGGTAACGCCGATCAGCAACCGGGTCTCATCGACCTCGATCAGCAGCAGGCGCTCCCGGCTGCCCAGGGGCAGACCGCCGATCACCCGGATCGCCCCGCCGCGCGGCAGCACATGGCGGCGCAACAACCAGCTCAGTCCAACCGCGAGAGCCAGCACTACCGCTAGTCCCACGGTCAGTTGCGTCAACATTCCGCCGCTCACTGCCGGTGATTCCATCCGACCCGGATCGGCGCCAGCGGCGAGCGTCAAGACCGGCCAAGCCAGCAGCAGCGCCAGGATTGAACGCATGGCGCTCACCGCAGGCGGCGAATCCGCTCTTCCGGACTGGCGATCTCGGTAATCCGCACCCCGAACCGGTCGTTGATCACCACCACTTCGCCCCGCGCCACCAGACAACCGTTGACCAGAATATCGAGCGGATCGCCACCCGGTCGATCCAGCTTGACAACAGATCCCTGGCCCAATTGCAGCAGTTCGCGGACCGACATCCGGGTGTGGCCCAATTCCAGCGATAAGGTGATGGGGATGTCCATCACCATGTCCAGATTCGGGTCAGCGCGACTGCTGCGCGGTTCGGCGGAGTCATTGCCCGAGGCGACGGCGGCGTCTGACAGTTCAGCTTGAGCATTCATGGTGGGCAGGTCTCGGAAGTAGTCCGGGGACTCGGCTGACGGGAATGGTTTCCGTCAGGCTTTGGCTTCAAACGGGGCGAAGGTTGGGGAGAGCGTCGAATCCCCGCTCCAGCCTCCGGGCAGGCGAAGCGCCTGTTCGATCTTGAGCGCCCGCCAGCCTTCCGCAACGCCATAGACGCCGCTGTAGATCGGCACGTCTTCAATGCGCAAGGTGGCCGTGGCGGGAATGTTGACCGAAATGACATCGCCAACCTTCAACGCCAGCAGTTCGCTGAGCGCAAGTTCAAATCCGGCCAGAAAGCAGTGGGCATCCACTGGACTTTCCTTGAGTCCGTCCAGCAAGTGGTCAGCCAGTTGCGGATCGGGATTGACGGCTTCCATGCGGGGATGATCCAGCAGGGTCTTGCGCATCGGCTCCAAGGTGGAATAAGGCAGCGCCAGATGCAGAACCCCGC